>RGZZ01000305.1 GCA_010028905.1 Pseudomonadota bacterium
CCGTCTGGCAGGCGGCTGAGCGACTCCGCGAGGCTGCCCGCGGGAAAGCCACGATATTCCTGGGCCCAGAAGAGCTCGGTGATGACGATGCACTCCGCGCCTTCCGGGAGACGCTGGAACGGAGCGCACGCACGAATGAGCCGAAGCACGAGATCGCCTTCCCAGGGCCGACCTGACGTCTCGAGCAGCGCAGCGTCGAGCAGGCGGCCATCTCCTGAGATCTTGTAGCGCACAACCGCCCACACGTCGGGCGACACGTTGTGGAAGAAGAGATCAGCCTCATGTCCTTCGTGAAAGCGATACGAGAGGTACTGGTTGTACGACGACCAGCCGCCCTCGCTCCCAGACGCGCTGCCGGAAGAGGCCGTGCCCGCCGCCGACCGCCTTGCGGCGCCGCTGGCGCTCCCTGTTCGGTCTACCGTGTCGGCACCGCTCTGGCGGGTCACCGAGGGGACACCGCTGATCGTGGGAGGAGGCACATCAATAACCACCCGTGCGGACGCAGAGCGGGGCGGAACCTCCGTGGGAAGAGGCGCGGGAGCGCGACGAGACAGCGGCCTCACCGGAGGCCTGGCGCTGGCTGCCGCGGGTCTCGACGTGGAAGGGGTCTGCCTCGCGCTCTTCGTGGCAGCGGTGGCCGGCTTCGTCACCGCGTCCGGAGGCGTCGACGTGACCGGCTTCGACGGAGAGCCGGAGGCACCCGCAGGCGTCTTCCAGCCATCGATCTTGCGAACCCACGTGAGCTCAATCTCGCCCACGCCAGGGGTCGACGCCACCTCGGGCGCCGCGGGGCGCGGCGCCCCACGGGCACGTGGCGAGGGCGGGCTCGTGGGCGACTGGGCCCGTGTGGCCCGCAGCTCGTCGTCGATCTGGCGTGCGACGAGAGGGGCAAACGCGATGGCGAGCACCAACGCCACGTGCGCCAGGTACGAGAGAACAGCGCCGTGCGCGATGAACGATGCGCGCCGCGGTCGACGCTCACATCGCGCGTCGTTCCAGGCATCAAGCGCCCCCAGCGAAAGTCCGCAGAGCAGCGCGCTCAGGAACACAAGGGGAAGAAGATCGCGCTGGGCAATCGCAGCCGGCATCTCACCTGGCTGCAGGCCAAGGGTGACGCCATTCTCCCGAAGCCATCGCAAGATCGCTTCCGGCGCCTCGGCAAAGAGACAGGCGAGGCTGTAGAGCGCGGCGTTGGCGATGGCCAGCCCAGCGAAGAGCCCCGCCTTCTCGCGCTCACCGTTGCAGAGCTGCCCAAGTCCTGGAACAAGACCGTGCAACAGCGCCCGCAACGGCGTCTGTCGGGCCAGCCGGCCCCCATCGGCCTCTCCACGAGGAGAACCGAGCGGTAGCGCCCCGAGCGGAGACGGCACGCGAGGAGAGACCCCTCCGTAGGCGGGAGAGCGCCGTCGCGCCCCCCGCACGGTCGAGATGCTCCACAGCGCACCGCCCATGAGCCCCACGGCCAGCGCGGCCAGCGATGGCAGCGACGCCTGGAACGCGAGCGCGTCGTAGACACCGTGGGCCAGAACGGCCAGCAGGAAGCTGTTGAGCACCAGCGTGCCGGCGCTCCATGCGCGACGACGCCGAACACGCGCCCGGGCGAGACCGCTGCCGAGCACGATGCCGAACATGGTATGGGCCGGCACGGCGGTCAGCGCGCGCGGCACGGCAAGCTCGAGCCCTCCGTGGAGGCAGTACGCCACGTTCTCGACCGTGGCAAAGCCGAGCCCGATGCACGCCGCGTACAAGATCGAATCGTATTCGTCGGTGTGCCCTTCACGCCATCGATGCGGACCCAGGTACCAGGCGCCGAGCTTGCAGGCCTCCTCGACCAGACCGGCCACCACGAGGGCGAAGACGAACAGCACCCCGAAGCTCGTGAAGCGCCAGGGCTGTGCGGTGAGCGCCCGCTCGAGAAGCAGCGCGGGCGCCGACGCCAGCGCCCCGAGCGCCAGGGCAGGCGCAAGCCGTCGCAGGCTTCGCCCCCGCCACGCCAGCAAGGACAGCAGCACCGCGCCCGGCAGAGCTGCCGCGGCCACGATGGCCAGGGTCTGCCCGTCCACGCTGCCGTCTCCCTTCTCTCCCCCCGTCACGTCTGATCAGCGCCCGAGATCGGGGAGCGCGCGCACCGGTCGTGAGGCGTCGGCCCCGTCCATTTCGTTCCCCTGACCCTCGGCTCCCACCCAGGAGGCAATCCCCAGCGACTCGAAAATCCGTTCTCACCCCGACGAAGGACCCCCCCGATGCGCACGATCGTACGAATCCTGTGCCTGCTGTCACTCTGCGCGGCGCTGATCACGAGCGCTCCCGCCGCGCCATCTCCGAGAGCGTCCCTGCACGGTCCCCCCGTGGTGGTGGTGGGTGGAGGCCTGGCGGGCCTCATCACCGCCTTCGAGCTCGAGAAGCGGGGCATGACCTGCACCGTGATCGAGGCCGGTGACCGGCTCGGCGGACGCATCGCCACAGCCGAGTACGGGCGCGGGCTGCAGGCCGAGTACGGCATGCAGGAGGTCTGGCAGAAGAGCCCCCTCGTGGGCGTGATCCGCGAGCTCGGCCTCGAGGTGGAAGCCAGCGACGATCCCTGGTCGAGCCTGCTCATCGATGGACGGCTTCACCTCTTCACCCACAGCACCCGCGAGGCATACTTCAAGGCGCTGTTCACGCCCGATGAGAGAGCAGCCTTCGACAAGATGCTGGCCGAGCTCGAGGCGCTCTACCGAGAAGCCACCGCCCGCGGGCTCACGGCGAAGACGCAGCCGCTGCAAGATGTCTCGTGGGCCGACTGGCTCACCTCCCACCACCTCCCGGCGAAGGTGGAGCAGGCCCTGCGACTCACCATCGAGGTCGAGCTCGGCGCGGTCTCCGAGCAGTTCAGCGCACTCTCGGCGCTGCTCGAGTGGCGCGTCTTCATGTTCGGCGGGGAGAAGAACTACCACGTGAAGGGCGGCAACTCTCGCATCATCGAAGCACTGGCCCGCCGCATCCACGGGCCCCGCCTGCTCAACGCCACCGTGGTGGCCATCAAGCGCGAGAAGCCCACAAAGGGTGCGCCATCCTACACGGTCACCTATCACCAGGGACGCGACATCCGAACCGTGCGCGCAAGCGCGGTGGTGGTGGCCATCCCCTGGGTTCGACTGCACGGCATCCAGTTCAGCCCACCCCTCGACGAGGCACGCTGGAACGCCATCAGCTCGCTGGGGCGCGGGCAGTACACGGTGGTGCACTTCATCATGTCGAACGGCGTCGAGGCGCTCTGGAAGAACGCCCGCGCGTTCCCCGTGCTCTCCGGCGGCGGGCTCGGGGTCATCTACGGCCCGCATGGCCAGAGCGCGGCCAACGGTGATGAGATATTCTCCCTGCTCGTGTACGGCCTCGAGGCCCAGGCCTACCACATGAAACCCCGCGACATCAAGCGCGCAGAGACCCTGGCCGAGCTCGACAAGCTCTGGCCCGGGTTCTCGCGGTTCGTCAAGCAGACCTTCGTGTATGGCTACCATCCCGCCGCCGTGGCCTACTGGCCTCCAGGGCGATCTCCCCTCGATGCCGGGTCGGTGCTGCTGCGCACCCCCATCGACGGCCTGTTCCTCGCGGGCGACTGGCTCTACAACAGCCACTCCGAAGGAGCAGCAATCTCTGGCCTCGAGACCTCGAAAGCCGTGGCGCGCTGGCTGCGGCACTGACGACCGCGGGGTGCGCGGCGCTCAGTGCGTGGCCATCATCGAGACGTTCTCGGTGAGATCGACCAGCTCTCCCGCCACGATGGTGTGCGCGATGAGCGAGACCGACATGTCGCGGCGCCACTTCTTCCAGCCTGCGAGCAGCTCGGCTCTCGAGGGATCGAAGGCCCCTGCCCGCATGATCTGCTTGAGCTCGGTGTCTCCCACGATGAACACGCCCCCCTTGCGCGCGCGCTCGCGGAAATCGTTCGGATCCGCGCAGCTGTCCGCCTTGCATCCGAACAAGATCTCGTAGCGATACGGCGGCGCGGCGTAGACCGTGAGCGTCTGGCCACGCACGAGCGCAGCCGCCTCCGGTGGAGGTTGGTCGAGGGCGAGATCGGGCGCCAGCAGGCTCACCATCACAAGAGCCACCGCCAGTGACGCCGCCGCACCGAACAGGCGCGACCCGTGCAGCAGGCAGAGCGCGGTCAGGGCCACGGCGAGAGCGAGCACGAACATCTCGATGCGCGTCTCGCTCGTGGGAAGCAGTCGCGTGCCCAGTGCAAGCAGAGGAACCACGAGCATGAGAACGACCCCGGTCGCCACCGAGGCCGCCTTCAGCGGTCCGAGAACAGGCAGCGAGGCGAAGACGCCCTCCGGCTCAGGCGGAACGACCTCGCCAGGGCCGTCTGGGGCAGGCTCTCCCGCGGAGCGGTCGCGCGTCACCTGCGCCACGTGGGTCACGAGCAGCGCGAGCAGGGGAATCGACGGGAGAAGGTAGCGCGACCACTTGATGGCGGGCAGGCAGTACAGCATCAGGTTTGCGCCCGCAAACGAGAGGAGCAGGCGCACCACGTTGTCGCCGCGCATCGCCGGGCGCGAGAGGCTGACGCCGAGAGCGGCGATCACAAGCAGGGTCCAGGGCGCCAGCAACGCCAGGAACCCGCCCACCATTCCCGTCACAGGATTGCGGCCTCCGTTGAACTTGCCCAGGTTCTCGCCCACGATGAACTGCTCGTGGAACACGCCATACATTCCCCTCGCCCACAGCGCAAGCGGCCAGGCCCCGAGCAGCAGCACAAAGAGCAGGGCGGCGCCCACCGCGTGACGCCAGGCCACCGAACCCGACTCGACGTCATCACGCCGGCGCACCGCAAGCCAGATCGCGGTGCCCATGAGGGGGATGAGGGCCGTGGCCGGCCCTTTGAGCATGGCGCTTGCCGCCGACGAGAGCGCGAGTGCATACCAGGCACGGCTGCTGCCCAGGCTGATACACCACGCCGCCCAGGCAGAGCAGACCAGCAGGAGGGCGAGCGGCACCTCCATCATCGCCACCCGCCCGTGCTGCAGAAAGCCCACCGTGGTGCCCGTCAGCAGGGCGGCCGTGGCGGCGGCGCCATCTGAGCGCAGCAGACGCCGGCCGAACCCGTAGACGACCGCCATCGTGAGAAGGGCGGTGAGCGCGACGGGCACCCTTGCGGCAAAGAGCGTGGTTCCGAAGATGCGCATGCTCGCGGCCATGAGCCAGTAGAGGAGCGGAGGCTTGGTGAAGGTGGGCTGGCCATCCCAGTGAGGGACGATGTAATCGCCCTGCGAGACCATCACACGGGTGATGCCCAGATAGTGATCTTCATCGTTCTGATGCAGGCCGCGGGTCGCCGCGAGCCCCGTGAAGAACACGGCCACGCCGAGAAGAAGCGCGACCGAGCGCAGCGACGGTCGACGCACTAGATCAACCCCTGCAGCACGCGACGACGAGCGGCGAGGAGCTGGCGCTTCTTGTACGCAGCGTGGCTGCTCTCTCCCACGCGGGTCTTGAGGTAGTTCTCATAATCGAGGATCTGGATCTCGTACGGGAAGAAGAACGACATCTCCTTGGGAATGGGGATGCGGTTCATCTTCTCGAGCAGCGGCGCCACTGCGTCGCCACCGGTGTGCTCACGCAGCGCGCGCATCATGTTCTCGAGCGGCTTTCGGGCCGGATGTGCGATGCGGATGAGCTGACGACAGGTGAACTGGATGGAGCGGTACTCAGAGCCGCTGAACGGATTGACGTGAAACGCCGTATCGCTCTTGCCGAACTGACGGCCATCTGCCAGCAGGTGCTCGACCTCTTCAGGAAGATCTGCCTCGTCGTGAGAGAGGCTCTCGTAGGCATCCCTGAAGCGGCTGAGATCGACCAGGTTGTTGATCGAGCGCCCCGGAACGATGTTGGCAAAGGTCACCAGGTGATTCTGACGGAGGAAGCGCACCACGAGAAGGGCCTCGAGCGGGGTACGGGTGACGAACTGCACGCCGATCCAGTCGTAGATGTCCTGGGCGACATTGCTCGGCTTGTGGAGCAGCTTCAGGATGATGCTGTCGCGGGTCTTGTCCTCCTTGAGAAAGACACCCTCGAGCGGAACCCGCTGGGCCCCGCGCTGCAGGAGCGGGCAGCCGAGCTCATCGACCTGCAGGCACTGCCGATACGGCTCGAGCACCTGCTGGCGGATCTGGGCGAGGTTCTCGTTGTGGAACGCGCGGTTTGCGTGGTTGATGGTGTGCATCACGCGCAAGACCGCGCACGCCCACCTGGCCGTGTCATC
>RGZZ01000306.1 GCA_010028905.1 Pseudomonadota bacterium
GTGCCGACGAGCAGGGCCCCCACCATGCGCGCCTCGGTGAGGTCGGCGCCATCGAGCGTGGCGTTGAGCAGCTTCGCGTGATCGAATCGGACCCCGCGCAGCACGCTGCGCGAGAAATTGGCCTGGGTGGCGAGCACCTGGGTCATGTCGGCGCCCTCGAAATCGGCGTCGGCGGCATAGGCCTCGTCGAGGCGGCAGCGGGCGAGCAGTGCCCCCTTGGCGTTCACCTGGTAGAGCACCGCGTTGTGGAGGTTGGCGCCCGTGAGATCGGCGCCGCTGAGGTCGGCCGATTTCAGGTTCACACCGATGAGATCGGCGCCGGCGAGGCGCAGGCCGGCCAGGTCGACCCCCTCAAGATCGACCCCCTCGGGTCGCACGGACTTCCATTCGTTGTAGCGCTTGATGGACTTGCGGAGAAGTTCGATGGCCTGTGTGTCGGGCAAGGGCGCTGCGGCTCCTCGGTGGGTGGAATGGGCGACGGGTGCGGTGGGCGACAGGAAGGGCGCGCTTGCGGCGGGAATGCTCGCAAAGCCCCGGCGCGTCTCCTGGCGCGACCCCGGCACTTTTCAGAAACAAGACGAGGCCCGCGCGGCGTCAACCAGCAACTTCATCATTATCACAGGTCTTTCGGGCGCAGGCAAGTCTCTGGCGAGCCGCTGCTTCGAAGACCTGAACTTCTTCTGCGTCGACAACCTGCCTCCCGCCTTGCTCCCGAAGTTCGCCCAGCTGTGCGCGACCTCCGAGATCCAGAACGTGGCCCTGGTCATCGACATCCGCGGCCGCGACTTCTTCCGAGAGCTCGACTCGGCCCTCGACGAGATGCGGCGCGATGGCGTTCCATTCCAGGTGATCTTCCTCGATGCCTCCGATCAGACCCTGGTCACCCGTTTCTCGGAGACCCGCCGAAAGCACCCGCTGAGCTCGGGCGGGCGCGTTCTCGATGACATCCGGCACGAGCGCAAGCTGCTCGAGAACCTGCGCACGCGCGCCGATCTCATCCTCGACACGTCGATTCTCTCCCCCACCCGCCTGAAGGAAGAGATCATCTCCCGCATCGCGGCCCCGCCGGCGGGCGGCCGCATCATGGTGACCATTCTCTCGTTCGGCTTCAAGTACGGGCTTCCGATGGACGCCGACCTCGTGTTCGATGTGCGATTCCTCTCGAACCCGTATTACGTGGCGTCGCTGCGCGATCAGACCGGCAACGACGCCGACGTGCGAGACTACGTGCTCGCCCAGGCCAAGGCCCAGGCCTTCCTCGACCACCTCTACCAGATGACCGATTTCCTCATTCCCGAGTACGTGCAGGAAGGCAAGACCCATCTCACCGTGGCCATCGGCTGCACGGGGGGCAAGCACCGCTCCATCACGCTCGCCAACGAGCTGGCGCGCCACATGCAGTCGAGCAGCTTCAAGGTGGTCATCAAGCACCGAGACGTTCACCGATGAACCGCCTCCGGCGTCTCTTCAAGTGGCTCCACCCCGGCATGGGGGTGAAGCGCTGGCTCTTCCTCTCATCGACCGGCCTCGTGCTCTTCACCATCGGCATCGTTCTGTATGTGAAGTTCCGCTGGGCGTACTGGCTGCAGGCGCACGTGGTACGCCCCTTCAACGACCTGACGGGAAACCTGGTGCCGTTCTGGGCGTTCTACCTGGTGCTCATGACGGCGGGCATCGTGCTCATGGTGGGGGGCATCCAGCGGTGGTTCTCGGTCATCTACCGCGCTGTGGCGCCCTATGGATCTCGGCGCCTCGTCGATGTGATGTACGAGCGCATGGCCCTGGCCAAGAGCACGAGCTTCGTCACCGTGGGCGGGGGCACGGGCCTTTCGAGCCTGCTGCGCGGCCTCAAGGCCTACACCTCGAACATCACGGCGGTGGTCGCGGTGTCTGACGACGGCGGCTCCTCCGGACGGCTGCGCAAGGAGCGCGGTCTGCTTCCTCCTGGAGACATCCGCAACTGCCTGGTGGCCCTCGCCGATGACGACCTCATGCTCAGCGAGCTCTTCCAGTACCGCTTCAGTGAAGGCGGCGAGCTCGCCGGGCACAGCTTCGGCAACCTGTTCCTCGCCGCAATGACCGACGTGGCCGGCGACTTCGACAAGGCCATCGAGCTCTCGAGCAAGATTCTCGCCATCCGCGGCAAGGTTCTTCCCGGGACGCTCAGCCAGACATCGCTCTCGGCCGAGTTCGACGATGGAACCATCGTCGAGGGGGAATCGGAGATCTCGCGTCAGCGCAAGAAGGTACGGCGCGTCTGGCTGTCTCCGTCTGACTGCGAGGCCATGCCGGAGGTGCTCACGGCCATTCGAGAGGCCGACGCCGTGATTCTCGGCCCCGGAAGCCTCTACACCAGTGTTCTGCCCAACCTGCTGGTGCGGGGCGTGGTCGACGCCCTCGCCGAGACGAAGGCGCTGCGCATCTATGTCTGCAACGTCATGACCCAGCCGGGAGAGACCGACCGCTACACCGCGGCCGATCATCTGAAGGCCATCTTCAAGCACGCGGGGCGACGCATCGTCGACGTGACGCTTGTGAACTCCGAGATCCCCACCAAGGTGCTCGACCGCTACGAGGCGGAGGGCGCTTTCCCCGTGGAGCCGGACGTCGATGAGATCCGGCGCATGGGCGTGCGACCTGTGGCTGCCAGCCTCATCAGCGAGACCAACCTCGTGCGTCACGACCCGGACAAGCTCGCCGAGGTGGTGCAGCGCATCACCATCGAGCACTTCGAGCAGTCGGCGCCCAGCGGGAGCCCCACCCGCCGAAAGATCGGCTGGCTGTCACGCACCGCGAAGCGTCGTGAGGGCAGTCGAGGCCCCGAGGGCACGGGCGCGAACGAAGCCTCTGACGGCTAGAAGCGCGGCCGAACTGCTTCCGAGGAAGCCGAGACCCGCAAGAGAGCGCGCAGGGAAGTGCCGAAGCGCGCGCCGAACCCAGACGCATCACGATGGAGGCATGCACTGATGGCACGACACGCGCAGGCTCGGGCCGCAATCACCCTGGGCGCGGCGTTCTTCCTCACCTTTCAGACGCTCTTGAACCCCTCTAGCGGTGCCGTGGCCCAACCGACGGGAGACGGTCCATCATCGGGCTTCGGGCTGCCGATCAAGCCCTACTCCGCTGCGCAGCGGTATGTGCTCGGCAGCGGTGAGTCGCTGCTCACGGGTCAGCGCCTGATCTCGAGGAACCGTCGCTTCTCTTTGCGGGTGCAGAGCGATGGGAACGTCGTCCTCTACGACGAAGGCGACCACGATCGGGTCTTGTGGTCCACCAACACCCGACGGGCCGTGGTGGCGCGACTCACCATGCAGCGCGACGGCAACCTCGTGCTGTACGGTCCGGACAACAAGTCTGTGTGGGCCAGCGATACCTACCGCAAGGCCAGGGGCGGCGTGCTGCAGGTTCAGGATGACGGCAACCTCGTCATCTACAGCCGCAACCGCGAAGCCGTCTGGGCATCCGACACGCGCAGATAGCGCGGGCCCTGAGCGTCGTCACGACACGGGCCGCTCAACCCCCTGGCCCTACAGGCGTGACGCGATGAGCGGCACCAGCATCTCCTCGGTATCGAGGGCCCCGTGGCAGCCGATCGACTCCGGCTCACCCTCGCGATAGCGGTAGGTGACCTTCCATCCGGCGGCCACGTCGAGAAGCGATGTTCCCACGCGAGAGCGGGCTTCCGGATGGATGTCGCCGATGCCGAACCAGCCCTCGGCCAGCGCGCGCTCGGTGTCGTGCCAGCGCACAGGTGCCCCGAAGTGACGCTCGACGAGGGTCCGCGCTTCATCGTGCGCCCCCTCGCGCACGTGCAGATACGGCAGCCGACTGTCTCCCGTGGGCGGGCGCTCGAGCAGCCGAAGCAGGTCTGGGTGGTCATTGAAGGCCAGCCGCTGCGTGGGTCTCGTGTGCACATGCCCATGATCAGCCGTGATGAGCAGCGCCACATCCGGGGCCCGCAGGCGCTCGAGCACGTGACGACGCAGCGCGTCAGCAAGGCCTGTGATCTCGGCGTCCACCTCGTCGCTGTCGGGTCCGGTGTAGTGCGAGACGCTGTCGATGGGGTCCCAGTACACGTAGATGAACGAAGGTGCGCCGTCGCGCTGCTCGAGCATGCGCCGCAGGTAGACGAAGGCGTCGTGGGTGCCGGCGTGCCCCACGACCTCGGCTCCGCGGTAGAACATGCGCGACATGGCCGATGAGGCATAGGCGCTCTTGATGATCACCCGCGATGAGACCTCGAGCTCGCTCAACCGCTGGTAGAGCGTCACGTGATCGAAGAAGCTCTGGGCGTTGATGCGCCGTCGGGGATACGGCATGGTCTTGTCGACCGGGCTGAAGCGGATCATGTTGGCGGTCTCATCGACCTCGCGCAGATAGAGCTTGTAGCCCATCAACCCGTGCTCTTGGGGCGTGAGCCCCGTGTTCAGGGTGGCGAGGGCGGTGGTGGTGGTCGACGGGAGCACCGACGTGAGCTCACCTTCGAACCCGTTTCGGGCGAGCGCGGCCAGCGACAGGTGAGGGTGCGCGCCAACCGCCCGCCGATAGCGGTGAAGGCCGAGCCCATCGACCAATACGAGCACGATGGTGCGCACGCCGTCGAAGAACGCGCGCGGAAGCACCTGCTCGGAGAGAGGCGGATGACCGTCGATGCGGCCCCCGAAGGCCTCGACAATGGTGGCCGGAAGGTTCGAGATGCCCCGCCCGTCATACGAGGGGAGAACGCCTCCGGGGTGCAAGTCAATCGGCATAGATCATCTTCACCGTCATGCCCCCATCTATCGTCAGGTCGGTGCCGGTGATGAAGCCGGCCCGAGACCCATCGGCCAGGAATAGACACGCCTGCGCCACATCATCGGGCGTCCCCACCCGCCCCACCAGATGCTGGGCATGGTCGACCTCACGCAGCGCCTCGGGCTGCCGCTTCGACGCTTTCTGATGGGGGGTCACATCGATCCAGCCGGGGCTCACCGCATTGACGCGGATGCGGCGCTCAGACAGCGACGCCGCAAGGGCGTGGGTGAGCGAGAGCAGACCGCCCTTCGAGGCCGAGTACGGCTCGGTGTGCGGCTCCGACATGCGGGCGCGGGTCGATGCGATGTTGACGATGGCGCTCCCCTCGGGCATGAGCGCAAGCGCGTGTCGCGCGCAGAGATACGGCCCCGTGAGATTGATGGCGATGATGCGGTGCCACGTGGCCATATCGCGCTCCCAGAGGGGGCGCGTGTCGTGCACGCCGGCGTTGTTCACCAGCACGTGCACCGCGCCTCGCTGCTCTTCGACCGCGTCGAAGAGCGCGCGCACGCTTTCATCGTCGGACACGTCGCAGGTCATGAAGGCGCCCTTCAGGCCCTGTTGCACAAGGGTCTGCTCGTGCTCGCGTCCGGCCTCGGTGTCGAGATCGGCCATCACCACGAAGGCCCCTTCTCGCGCGAAAGCGAGCGAGATGAACGCCCCGATGCCCTGCGCGCCCCCGGTCACCACCACCGTGCGGTCTGCAAAGGCGCCGGACGTCACGGTCACTTCGTCACCCGCAGCGACGAGTGATCGTGAACGATGCGCCACCCACGGTCGCCCCGCACCCAGACCAGACTGAAGACCCCGTCCATGGGGCGAGGGCGAGGGCGAGCGTCAGCCTGCCCCCCCTTCACCACGGGCTCCTCGGAAGACACCTGGGAGGGAGAAGAGCCTGGCCTGGAGCCAGCCATGGCAGGCTCGAGGAACCACTGCCCCACGCAGAGGGCCGCATCCTTCCCCAGCGGGGTGACACGCAGGTTCTCGAACCGCAGCGTGCCCATGGTCTCAGGCGCGCTGCCATAGCGCGCCCGATAGCGCTCCATCAGCGGCTGCCAGCCCGTCACCACAACGCCCCCCGCAGTGTAGGTGATGTCAGCCGACCGCGCATAGCCGTCCATGAATCCCTCGAGGTCTCCCTTGTTCCACGCCTGGGCCTGCCGCGCCATGACCTTCGGGATGGCCACCGACGCATCAGACTGCCCTGTCTGGGAGAGCGTGGGGCTCTGTGACGCGGCGTCGCAGATGGCGGATGGTGACGTGGCCGGTGTGGCGTGGGCGGCGGGCACGAAGGCCAGCGCGCCGAACAGGAGCAGGGTTCGAAGACGCATGAATCGACTCTCCTCAGGTTTGATCGGAGGCGCCATAGGCGCCTCCTCAGGTTTGATCGGACGCGCCATAGGCGCCTCCTCAGG
>RGZZ01000307.1 GCA_010028905.1 Pseudomonadota bacterium
CGGCCTCGCGAGCCGCTTCGGCCTCGCGAGTCGCTTCGGCAAGCTTCTCGAGGTCACGCTTGAGAACGCGTCGCGGGCGCTTCACAGCCGGGGCTTCCGCTTCCTGTTCCGGCGCGTTCTCTTCGCTGGCGGACGCGGCGGCTTCGGGCTCCGCATCGGTCGCCTTCTTCTTCCGGGTCGACGCGCGCTTCGTCGCCTTCGGGGGCGCCTCGCCCTCGGCTTCCGCCTGCGCGAGCGCATCGCCCAGCCGGCGCTCCGCTCCCTGGGTCTCGGCCTCCGGCGGCGCGGTGACGGTTGTGATCTCGATGTTTTCGGCTTCCTTCATGACCTTCTCCCGATCGATGGTGCCCCCGGCTTGCGGGACCAGACTGCCCAGCACACCGTTGACGAATCGCCCCGATTCCTCTCCGCCGTACTCGCGTGCGAGATCGACGGCTTCGTTGATCGACACCGGGGCGGGGATGTCGTCACGGTAGAGCATCTCATAGATGGCGATGCGCAGGACGGTGCGGTCGACACGGTTGAGCCGGTCGACCTTCCAGTTCGCGGCACGCGATGCGATGACGCGATCGATGATGTCGAGGTTCGCGCAGGCGCCGCGCACCACGTCGGTGACGAAGGCTCGCGCGTCGGCGTCAGATGTGTCGGCAAAGACATTCTCGATGGCCGTCTCCGGCGGATGCTTGCCCACATCGATCTGGAACAGGGCCTGCAGCGTGAGATTACGGGCTTCACGCCGTGTAGTCATGGATGTTTCACCTGTCGTGGCCAGAGCGGCTGCAGCGGCCGCGCGGGCTCTCTCGCTGGTGTGAGGGTGTCGGATGCCAGACCTCGTGTCCCGGAGTCTGTGTCACCGGACCATCGCCACCGCTGGGGTAGGGGACGGGCCTCAGGGCGCCACCGCGACGGGCTGCGCCATCAGGTTCTCGACGAACGTGGTGTGTATCTTGTTCTTGCGGTAGAAGGCGTTGTTGACGATGGTGCGCAGGAAGTCGGCCGTGGTCGAGACACCTTCGACGCGCAGCTCCTCGAGCGCGCGGTTCATGCGCGCCAGGGCCTCTTCGCGCGTGCTTGCGTGCACGATGAGCTTTCCGAGCAACGAATCGTAGAAGGGGAGCACCTGATAGCCCCCCTGGATGTGCGTATCGAGGCGTACGCCCAGACCGCCGGGGAGGTGCAGCGCGGTGATGCGACCCGTGCTCGGCACGAATCCCCGAGAGGGGTCTTCGGCGTTGATGCGGCACTCGACGGCGTGCCCGTTCAGGCGGATGTCCTCCTGCTTCCAACGCAACGGCTGCCCTGCCGCCACGCGGATCTGCTCCTGCACGAGATCGATGCCGGTGACGAGCTCGGTCACCGGATGCTCGACCTGGATGCGCGTGTTCATCTCGAGGAAGAAGAACGAGCCATCTCGCTGGTCGAGAAGGAACTCGATGGTGCCGGCACTCGCGTAGCGTGCCGCGCGAGCGCCTCGCAGCGCCGCTTCGCCCATCCTTGCGCGCAGGTCAGGGCTCACGATTTCCGACGGGGCTTCCTCGAGCAGCTTCTGGTTTCGACGCTGCACCGAGCAATCCCGCTCTCCCAGGTGGATGAGGTTGCCGTGCTCGTCTCCCAGCACCTGTATCTCGATGTGGCGGGCCTCGGGCAGGAACTTCTCGAGGTACACGCGGTCATCGCCGAAGGCCGCATGGGCTTCCGCACGGGCGGTCTGCAGGCCACGAACCAGCTGGCCCGCGTCGTGCACCACCCGCATGCCCTTGCCGCCGCCGCCGGCGGTGGCCTTGATCAGCAGCGGATAGCCCGATTCGCGGGCGAAGCGCACCGCGTCTTCCTCGCTCTCGAGGTCGCTTGTGCCAGGAAGGATGGGGACCCCGGCGGTGCGCATGAGCTCTCGCGCCTTTGACTTGTCGCCCATGGAGTCCATCGCTTGCGGAGACGGGCCGATGAACTTGATGCCGTGGCTCTGGCAGATCTCGGCAAACTTCGAGTTCTCGGCCAGGAAGCCGTATCCTGGATGAATCGCCTCAGCGCCGCTCACCAGCGCCGCGCTGATGATGTTGGGGATGTTGAGGTACGACTGCGTCGCCGCGGCCGGTCCCACGCAGAAGGCTTCGTCGGCCAGCGTGACGTGGAGCGAGTGACGATCCGGCTCGCTGAACACGGCAACCGTGGCGATGCCCATCTCCTTGCACGCGCGCACGACGCGAACGGCGATCTCGCCGCGGTTCGCAATCAGTATCTTTCGGAACATCAGTCTGCGGCCTCCAGCACGACGAGGGGCTGCCCGTATTCCACGGGGTGCCCTTCTTCCACGAGAATCTCGGTCATTCGCCCACGCACGGGCGCGTGAACCTCATAGGTAAGGCCCATGGACTCGACGAAGCCCAGCAGCTGCCCCTCGTCGACGTCGGTGCCCACGGGCGCTGCAGGAGGCTTCTCCGCCTGTGGGCGGGTACGGAAGGTGCCCACGAGGGTCGACAGGACGGGGACCATCGCGTGGTGCTCATCGAGCGCTGGCGCAACGTCTGACGCCTCGACCGGCAGGACGGGCGCGCTTCCCAGGGCCGCGCCATCGACCCGGATCTCGATTCCGTTCTGATGAAGCTCGAGGGTTGCCAGGCCGCGCTCTGCGGCCAGCGCGATCATCTGCTCCACCATGGGTCGCACCTGATCTCTCAGTTCTTTGACGAGCTGTTCGTCCATCTCATTCCCCAAGTCACACGTTCATGTCCGGCCAGGTCGGGGATGACCCGCACCTGCTGGAACTGGTTGATCTGCATGAGGCGGCGCGCCGCCTCGCCTTGCGTGGCCCCCATCTCGAAGCCCAGCGCACCGCCCGCCACCAGGTGGGCAGGGGCTTGCTCGCAGAGCTGCCGGATGGCGCGCAGGCCATCTTCCTCGGCGCGTAGGGCGAGCTTCGGCTCGTACTCGCGCACATTGGGCTCGAGGGCTGCATACTCCTGCGCCGACACATAGGGCGGATTCGAGACGATGAGGTCGAAGGGCGTTTCGTCGAGGGCGTCGCACAGGTCACCCGCACGCCACTCGATGCGCGTGACGCCGTTGTGCTCGGCGTTGCGACGGGCCAGCTGCAGCGCAGCGGCGGAGATGTCGGTGCCGACCACGTGCGCGTGTGGCATTCGACGCGCCAGGGCGATGGCGATGGCGCCGCTTCCCGTGCCGATGTCTGCGATTCGGGCGTGAGGGCGATGCGAGAGCCAGCGCAGGGCCTCTTCGACGAGCAGCTCGGTCTCGGGTCGAGGGATGAGAACGTCTCGGGTCACGTCGAGCTCGAAGTCGATGAAGCCGCGCCGTCCGATGATGTAGGCCACGGGCTCGTGCAGGCTGCGCCGCGCGATGAAGCCGGCGAAGCGCGCTTCCGCGTCCGCAGGCACCGCTCGCTCCGGCCAGGTGAGCAGGTGCGTGCGCGTGGTGGCCAGCGCCTCACCCAGCAGAACCTCGGCGTCGAGGCGAGGGGTGCGCGACCCGCTTGCGGCGAGCGTGTGCGTGGCGGTGTCGAGGAGCCCTCCGATGGTCGCCATGGAGTCGCCACCGCTCGCGGCGTCTCTTCTCGGGGGAAGCGGGGTCACCGTCATCAGTAGACGGCCTCGGCGCTGGCCTCAGCCAGCCGCTCCTTCTGCTCGTTCGCCACCAGTGCCTCGATGACGTCGTCGAGGTCGCCCTCGAGTGCGGCCGGCAGGTTGTGCATCGTGAGGTTGATGCGATGGTCGGTGATGCGGTTCTCCTTGAAGTTGTAGGTGCGGATCTTCTCGCTGCGCTCACCGGTGCCCACCTGGCTCTTGCGGTTGCTGGCGATCTCGCTCTCCTGACGGATGCGCTCGGCCTCGAGCAGCTTGGCGCGGAGCACGCGCATCGCCTTGTCTCGGTTCTGATGCTGGGAGCGCTCGTCCTGACAGGCTACGACAATGCCTGTGGGAAGGTGGGTGATGCGCACGGCCGACTCGGTCTTGTTCACGTGCTGACCGCCCGCACCGCTGGCGCGGTAGACGTCGATCTTCAGGTCGACCTCGTTGACCGGCACCTCGGTCACGTCGTCGACCTCGGGAAGCACGGCGACCGTGACGGTGGACGTGTGGATGCGCCCGCTCGACTCGGTGGCCGGAACGCGCTGAACACGGTGCACGCCGCTCTCATGCTTGAGCCGCGAGTACGCGCCCTGGCCGTTGACGGCGAACACGGCTTCCTTGTAGCCTCCGAGCTCGGTGGGGTTCGCGTCCATGAGCTCCACCTTCCAGCCGCGTTGCTCCGCGTAGCGCGCGTACATGCGGAAGAGCTCGGCAGCGAACAAGGCTGCCTCCTCGCCACCTGTGCCGGCGCGAACCTCGACGATGACGTTCTTGTCGTCGTTGGGATCCCGGGGCAGCAGGAGCTGCTGCAGACGCGCCTCGAGGTCAGGCTTGCGTGCCTCCAGGGCGCGCAGCTCGGTCTCGGCCTCGGCGCGCATGTCCTTGTCGGCTTCGGCGAGCGAGCGCCACCCCTCGGCGTCGTCGAGGAGCGCCTTGTACTCGCGGAAGCGCGTGACGATCTCCTCGATCTCGGCGCGCTCGCGCGAGACCTTGCGGTACTCGGAGGTGTTCGAGATGACGACCGGGTCGCACATCTTCTCATTGAGCTGCTCGTATCTCGATTCCACGGCAGCCAGTTTGTCCAGCAAGGATGGATCTCCCGTTCGATGGGTCAGCAGGGCGCAACAAAGAGCGCGGCGCGCTCACGGCACACAGCCGGAGAGCGCCCGCGCCCGCAGCGACCGACGGTCGGTTGCGTCAGGCCTTGCCGGCGGCCTTCTTCTGGAGGCGCTGGTTGAACTTCTCGACCTGGCCCTCGCGGCTCGACGAGAACCGCTGCTTGCCCGTGTAGAAGGGGTGGCAGTTCGAGCAGATCTCGACGGTCAGGGTGGGTCGCGTCGAGTAGGTCACGAAGGCGTTGCCGCAGCCGCAGCGCGCCTCGGTCTTGAACCAGCGGGGATGGATCTTGTCTTTCACGGTAGCATACCTCTTCGGGAACGGCCGCGTCGTCGGCGCGGTCGGTCGGTCACGGCTTCAGGCCGCTCTCCGCGACAGGCGCACGAAGGAAGACGTCGGGGCGCGATCGGAATGTTCCAGGCCCGACTCGGGGTGGGCCTTGACGCCAGATTATAGCATGTCTCGTCAAGGGGTGCGGCGCGAGGCCGTCACGGAGCAGGAGGAGCCTCCACCACAGGGGTGGGGTCTCCATCGAGGGCCTTCATGAAGGCCACGAGGTCAGACTTGTCCTGTGTCGTGAGGTCGAGCTTCGTGACGAGGGGATCGAGGTGGGGATTGGCTTCGCCACCCTTGTTGTAGAAGTCGATGACCTCCTCGAGGGTCTTCTGCGAGCCGTCGTGCATGTAGGGGAAGGTCTTCGTGATGTCACGCAGCCCTGGCGTCTTGAAGGCGCCCGTGTCGGATTCCTTTTTGGTCACTGCGTAACGCCCGACGTCGGGCTTCTCGGCCTTCATGCCGACCCCGAGATTGTGGAAGAGGCTGTCGCTGAAGGTGGGCGGCACGTGGCACGTGACGCAGCGCCCCTTTCCGAAGAAGACGTCCTTGCCGCGCTGGGCTTCTGGTGTCATGGCCGACTTGTCGCCCGCGACGTACCGGTCGTAGGCCGAGTTGCCGCTCAGCACGGTGCGCTCGAACGACGCGATGGCCTGCGCCACCCGCTCCTTGCTCGGGGGGGCGTGGAAGGCCTTCTCGAAGAGCGGCTTGTAGCCGTCGAGGCTGGCGAGGGTCGCCACCATCTTCTCGTGGGTGTTGCCCATCTCGCCCGGAGCGGCGATGGGGCCGAGCGACTGCTCTTCGAGATCCTTGGCGCGGCCATCCCAGAACTGCAGCTTCATGTACGTGCTGTTGATGACGGTGGGGGCGTTGCGCCCGGTCTTCTGGCCACGGATTCCCGTGGAGACCGCGGCCTGGTCGGTCCACCCCTTCTTCGGATCGTGGCAGGTGGCGCACGAGATGGTGTTGTCACCCGAGAGTCGCTTGTCGAAGTAGAGGGCGCGGCCCAGGGCGACCTTTTCCGGGGTGAGCGGGTTGTCGGCGGGGACGTTCAGATCAGGGTTGAGGCCCCGCGGCACCTGCACGAAGGCCGCGTCCTTGGCGGGCTGGCTCGGCCCTGCCGCCGCGGAAGGCGCAGACGATGGGGC
>RGZZ01000308.1 GCA_010028905.1 Pseudomonadota bacterium
CGATCGGGCGCTTCGGTTCTCGAGTCGGAACCCTCGCTGTCGCTGCCCGTGCTCATCGAGGAAGCCCGCAGCGACGCGCGCCTTCACGGTGAGGTGAGCCGTCTTCTCGACGATCAGATCAGTGGTCTCAATCACAAGATTCGCACCCCGCTCACCACCATCAAGGGGGTCATCGAGATCCTCAAGCACGATCCGGAGGCGTTCACCCGTTTCGTGAAGACCCTCGAGTTCGAGGTCGACCGGATCCAGCGTCTTCTCGGGCAGTTCTCGCTGCTCACGCGGGTGCAGTCCGGGCTCTACGACTGGGTGGTGCAGGACATCGATCTCCGCGAGCTGCTCGCCCATGTGGTCGAGAAGCTCCGCCCCTTCGCCAACGAGCTGGGGGTCTCGGTCGAGCTGGTCTTCGAGGCGACCGCCGACTTCCACATGCGGGGCACGGTGGAGATCCTCGAGGAGGCGTTCCGACAGGTGCTCGACAATGCCATTCGCTACGGCGCTCGGGGCAAGCAGGTGAAGCTGCAGGCCAGCGCGTCGGTGACGCACGTGACGGTGATGGTGTCCGATCGAGGGCCCGGGATTCCCAAGGAAGACGTGCCGTTCATCTTCCAGCCCTTCTACGTGGTGGGCCAGGATCCCGACACCCAGGCCCAGGGCGGGGGACTCGGCCTGTGCCTGGCCCGCGGCGTCATGGACGTGCACGGGGGGACCCTCGAGTGCGACAGTGGGCGTGGCGGCACCACCATGACCCTCCGCTTCCCCCGGGATTTCCAGCGGGAGAGCGTGCCGAGCCCTTCACGTCCGCCCGCGCGACGACGCAAGTAGCACTGCCGCGCCAGGTCGCTTCGCGATCTCGCGGTCGCCGAGAGACCTGCCGGCGTCTGATGTCCAGGAAAAGGCCGGGTCACTCTCGTACTTTCCAGGGCACGCTTCATCAACACCGAGGAGATGTCAGCCATGTCCATCGCAACCGAGGTCATCGAGTACAAGAACTTCGTGGGGGGCCAGTGGGTGGCTTCGACGTCGGGCAAGACGGTCGACAACATCAATCCCGCGCGGCCGTCGCAGGTGCTGGGGCGGGTGCGGCTGTCGACCCGCAAGGAGGCGAAGGCCGCCATCGACGCGGCGCACAAGGCGTTCGGCCCCTGGAGCGAGATGCCGGCCCCCAAGCGCGCCGACTACCTGTTCAAGGTGGTTCGCATTCTCGAGCGACGCAAGCAAGACCTCGCCGAGGTCTTGACGCGTGAGGAGGGCAAGATCCTTCGCGAGAGCCTGGGCGAGGTGCAGAAGGCCATCAACGTCGTCGAGTTCATTGCGGGTGAGGGGCGGCGACTGGGGGGAATCACGCGGCCTTCCGAGATGGCCAACACCTTCTGCTACACCCTTCGGGTTCCGCTGGGAGTGGTCTCGCTGATCACGCCCTGGAACTTCCCCGTGGCCATTCCCCTGTGGAAGATCGCGCCCGCCATCGTCTCCGGCAACACGTGCGTGCTCAAGCCCGCCACCATCACGCCAGGCACTGCGGTCATGCTCATGGAGATCTTTGAAGAGGCGAAGCTGCCGCACGGGGTGGTGAACCTCGTGCTGGGCAGCGGGGCTGAGGTGGGTCACGAGATGGTCGTCAACGAGCATGTCAAAGCCGTGTCATTCACCGGCAGCAATGAGGTGGGAATGCAGCTCTGCGCCGACGCGGCGCATCGCCACATCAAGGTGCAGTGCGAGATGGGGGGCAAGAACCCCATCGTGGTCCTCGATGACGCCGACGTCGAGCTGGCCGTCGAGAGCACCGCGCAGGGGGCCTTTGGCTCGACCGGGCAGCGCTGCACCGCCACTTCCCGTGTCATCATCGATGACAGCATCGCCGACGAGTTCGTGGCGCAGCTCAAGGCTCGCGCCGAGTCCATCGAGGTGGGTGACGGCATGGAGCCCGCGGTCGGCATGGGGCCTAGCGTCGACCTGGGTCAGATGGAGAAGGTGCTCGAGTACATCGACGTCGGCAAGAACGAGGACAAGGCTCATCTCGTGACGGGTGGAAAGCGCGCGTCCGGCGACGGGTACTTCATCGAGCCCACCATCTTCGATCACGTCGACCGCAAGATGCGCATCGCCCGCGAAGAGATCTTCGGCCCGGTGGTGTCGGTCATCCGGGTACGTGGCATCGAGGCCGCCATCGAAGCCGCGAACGATGTCGAGTACGGCCTGTCGTCGTCGGTGTACACCAACGATGTGGGGCGCATCTTCCGCTTCATCGACAAGATCGAGACCGGCATCACGCACGTGAACTCTCCCACCATGGGCGGAGAGGCCCAGCTGCCGTTCGGCGGCATGAAGGCAACGGGTGTGGGCAGCCGAGAGATGAACGAAGAGGCCTTCAACTTCTTCACCGAGATCAAGACCGTCTACATCGACTACACGGGCAAGAAGCGCGAGACGAACGTGTACTAGGCGAATCTTGCGGCGCCACCTATAATCGATTCATGGCGGCCAAGAAGCGACGGCGCGTGACCCGATGGTCCACCCTTGAGCGAATCCTCACGGTGGCCATCGTCTGCGTGCTCTGCTGGCTGGGCTATGACCTGTATCGTCGCTGGCACCCCAAGCCCGCCATCGGGGGGCTCGCCGCGCAGGTGTTCGCGCCCGGAGGAGGGGCAGCCCCGACGCACGCAGCCAGCCCTCACCCTGGGCGAGGCGATGCGCGTCTGCTGCGATTCCCGAGTCTCTATGACGCCGCGGGACGGGTGGGCCCGTCCGGCTACCCCACGGCCCCCCCGATGGAGGGCGGCTACTCGCCGCATCCCAAGCCTCCGCCTCTTCCGCCTGCGGGTCCGCGGGCGGCGCCATCGTCGGCGGCCTCCGCCTCTCCCGAGGACGTGGAGATCCGCTTCCCGTCGTGGAACGACGTGCCCCCGGAGCTGCGCCCGGAGAACTACAAGCGCTGATCTTCCCGGATGTGTTGCTGCGGGTGCGACGCGGGTCGCGTTGCGGGCGTGTGTGGCCGGCAGGGAGGTACGGGTCTCAGGCACGAAGCGAGGCGGCATGAGACGAATAGCACTGGTGATGCTGATGGTTCTGGGGCTCGTGCCGGCGCTGTGCGCGCCCGCCGCGGCCGGCGCCACGCCCGATGGTGTGGTGAAGCGATTCTACGGCGCCTGGATGGCGGTGGTGGGTGCCGACCCGTACGTCAAGGGCTCCGAGGAGCGTTGCCTGCAGGCACAGCGCGCCTGCTTCGAACCTTCTTTCTACGCGGTGTTCATGAAGGCGTGGAACCTCAACACCGGCACGGCGCCCATCGAGGGGTTCGACTTCGATCCGTTTCTCAATGCCCAGACCGGCTTCACGGCCCTGCGCGTGGGGCGTCCGGTGAGCGCCGGCAGCGCCATGAAGGTGCCGGTCTACGCGCGAGAGAGCCGGGGCGGGCGACCGGTCGGGCCGGAGGGGCTTCGCGCGACTGCCGTGGTGACGCGGCACGACGGTGCCTGGGTCATCAGCGACGTCCTCTCTCCGCAGCCGTCGACGAAGGAATCTCCCAGCAGCCTGCGTGCCTTGAGTGCGCAGCTGGTCGCCGACCACGCCCGTCGCAGCCAGAAGCGCAAGCCGTGAGGGTCAGGGAAGGGGCTTTCCGCGTTTCCGCGATTTGACGAAGATTTGCAGAGGGTGTGGTAGGATTGGCCTCGGTGGAGCGCCTCGTGATCGGCGCGCGGTGCTCCATTCTTCTCGGAGGCTTCATGCGAACGAACATGGCCCGCGTGGTGGCGGTGCTCCTCACGCTTCTTGCCGCAATGCTCCCCGCGGGAGCCGCTTCCTGGGATCAGGGAACGCCGGCCGACGCGGATGTGGCGCGGCGAATCACCGAGATGCTCGGAAAGCCGCTGTCCGCGGACGAAGCCGTGCAGATCGCCTTGCTGCGCAACCCGGATGTGCTGGCGCTGTATCAGGACGTCGGCGTGGCGCAGGCAGACGTGGTACAGGCCGGCCTGCTCAAGAACCCGGTGTTCGAGGGGGGCGTGTTCTGGCCCACGCCTCAGGCGGGACGCGCCCTCAACACCGGCTCCAGCGCGAGCGTGTCGATGGATTTCCTCGACGTCGTGCTGCGGTCGACCCGTCGCTCGCTGGCCGATGCCCAGTTTCGTCAAGCACGTCTGCGGCTGGCCGACGGCATCACGAGACTGTCGTACGAGGCCCGGGCGGCCTACTACACCTTGCAGGGCCACCAGCAGACCCTGGCGGTGCAACGCGATGTGGTGCGGGCCGCTGACGCCGCCGTAGCGGTGGCGAAGACCCAGCATGACGCGGGCAATCTCAATGCGGTCGACCTCGCCCGCCAGGAGGCCGCTGCGGGTGAGAGCCATCTCGATCTCGAGCGCTTCGAGGCGCAGGTCGCCGTCGACCGGCAGGCACTGGCCCGGCAGATGGGGCTCATCGGAACCGAGGATGCGTGGACTGTGGGCGCCCGGCTGCCGGACACGGCCGATGCTGAACCGTCGCAGCAGGCGCTCGAGCAGGCCGCGCTCTCGCAGCGTCAGGATCTGGCTGCGGTCAGGCTCGAGCCCGAGGTCGTCGAGCGCCGTCTCGCGCTCGCGCGGGGGTCGGCTCTGGGGTCGGTCAATCTGGGGGTGAGCACCGAGCGCGATGCAGACAACTTCCGCGTCACCGGGCCGACGCTCTCCATCGGCATTCCCCTGTTCGATCGCAACCAGGCCCAGGTGCAGCGGCTCGAGGCGGAAGGGCGTCGAAGCCGTCTCGCCATTGCCGCGAGCACGCAGGACGTGCTCGTAGCGGTGCGGAGCGAGCGCGCTCGCCTGATGGGCCTGCGGGCCATGCTCGGCTACTACGAGCGAACGCTGCTGCCGCTGCGCAGGCGCGTGCTGAAGCTCTCGCTCGAGCAGTACAACGGCATGCTGCTGGGGGTCTACGCACTTCTGCAAGCCCGTCAGGACGAGATTCTCGCGCACCGCGAGTACCTCGAGCTCCTGCGTGATTATCACGTGACCCGCGCGGCCCTCGAGCGCGCGGTGGGGGGGCGCCTGCCCCAGAAAGAGAAGCCATGAGACGACGCGACCTGTTCAAGACGGCAGCCCTTGTGGCCGCTGGCGCGGCCGGCGCCGCCGTGGGCGGGAGCCGTTCCGCAGAGGCGGTTGAGCCCTCCGCGGGGGGCTGGGTGCCGGTGGTCACACCCAACGGGTCGACCATGCCGTATCGCGTGGAGAACGGCGTCAAGGTGTTCCACATCGTGGCCGAACCGGTCATGCGTGAGTTCACGCCGGGGCTGAAGGTGCAGTGCTGGGGCTACAACGGGCAGACGCCGGGCCCCACCATCGAGGCCGTGGAAGGCGATCGGGTGCGCATGGTGGTGACCAACCGCCTGCCGGAGCAGACCACCATACACTGGCATGGCGTGCTCCTTCCGTTCGGCATGGATGGGGTGTCGGGTCTCACCCAGAAGCCCATCATGCCGGGCGAGACCTATGTCTACGAGTTCACCCTGCGCCAGCACGGCACGCTCATGTACCACCCCCATGCCGACGAGATGACCCAGATCGCCCAGGGCATGATGGGGTTCTTCGTGATTCACCCGAAGGTGCCCACGGGGCCGCGGGTCGACCGCGACTTCGCCATCTTCCTGGCCGAGTGGAAGATCCCGCCGGGCACCTCGCGGCCCGACCCGTTCGAGATGACCGAGTACAACTACTTCACCTTCAACTCGCGGGTCTTCCCAGGTACCGCGCCGCTCGTGGTGAAGCGAGGTCAGCGGGTGCGCGTGCGGCTGGCCAACCTCAGCATGGACAGCCACCCCGTGCATCTCCACGGCCATGTCTTCCACATCACCGGCACCCCAGGAGGTCGCATCCCCCAGGGGGCCTGGGTACCGGAAGCCACGGTGAACGTCCCGGTGGGTACGACTCGCGACTTCGAGTTCGTGGCAGACAATCCGGGCGACTGGCCCCTGCACTGCCACAAGGTGCACCACACCATGAACGGCATGGCCCACAACCTGCCCAACATGATCGGCGTGAAGCAGACCGGCAAGGTGGCCAAGGTGGTGCCGGGCTACATGCCCATGGGCGAGAACGGCATGGCCGAGATGGAGGACATGGACATGGGGCGGCCGGCCAACACCGTGCCCATGGGCTCGGCGCCAGGGCCCTTCGGCACCATCGGCATGGGGGGCATGTTCACGCTCATCAA
>RGZZ01000309.1 GCA_010028905.1 Pseudomonadota bacterium
ACATCGAAGAAGCGGTTCATCAGCTCGGAGCCGTGATGCTCGGAGAGCGCCCGCGACTCTACGCGGGGAAGGTTTTGGGCGAGCCGCAGCGCCACCCGCGCAAAGACGCGCTGCTGGAGAACCTCGACCAGGGAGTCGCGCAGCACCTGTATCAGGCCCGCGAACAGCAAGCCCACCAGCACCGCGCCGGTGAGGACGATGAGGGGCTGCAGCGACACGCCCGCGGCGATCGTGTTGACAAGCGCCTGCGACGCCAGCGGAACGGCCAGGGCCAGCAGCGCGGTCATCAATGCGTAGACCACCAGAACGACGATATCAGTGCGGTCTTCCCAGAGCAGCCACCCGAGGCGCTGGGCGGGGCGAGGGGGATGCGCGCTCATGAGGACGTCTCCTCGGGCTCTGCCGACCACAAGGCCACCGCGGTCTCCACCGCGTCTCGAAGCGCCTCGGTCTGCTGCTGGTCGGGAGCGACGAAGCGCAGGCCCTCGAGCACCCAGCGCGCGAGGGTCGGATGCGCGAGGCGGTAGTAGACGTGGCGGCCCTCACGGCGTTCGATGACCAGGTTGTGGGCGCGCAGCACGGCCATGTTCTGTGACACGCGAACGGCACTCGAGCTGATTCGCTCGGCCAGGGTTCCCACGTCGCGCTCCCCCTCTCGCAGCTCTTCGACGATTTTCAGGCGGTCGGCATGCGAGAGGGCGCTCATGATGCGCGCCAGGGCTTTTGTAGCGAGGTTTCGCTGTGGCATGGGCTCTCCAGGTTCAATGTCTTTTCATTCTCATACATGCAATATATTGAATGTATAGACATATTAATCAATAAAGATTGTGAAGTCAATGGGTGTGTGCCCACGCGTGATGAGACGGTTACATCTTCCTAACAGACGGGGCGGTCGCGTTGCGTTAAACTGTCATCAATGGATGCCAAGGGAGTGCTCTCGGGGAGATCTGTCGCGCGTGACGCGCTTGCCTCGCCGTCGCAATCGAGCGCCGCGGCTTGCGCCGCGCGGTCGAGTCAGGCGGAAGAGGGGCTGCTGCTCGTGCAGGTCGACGGGCTGTCGTTCGACCATCTGCGTGCGGGGCTCGATCGCGGGCTCATGCCAAACCTTTCCCGGGCGCTCGAAAAGGGAACCCTCTCCCTCGAACCTTTCAGGTCAGGGCTGCCCTCGCATACGGGTGTGGTCGAGGCGGGCGTGCTCTACGGCCGCTCGGTGCTGCCTTCGAACCAGTGGCTCGACAAGAAGACCGGCCTCGTCTCGAACGTCACGGGGTCCTACTCGGCCGACGAGATCGTCGATGGCTTCATTGCAGACGGGGCGCATGGTCTCATCGAAGGCGGTTCCGCCTACCTGAGTCCCCTCTCTGGGAACGCGGCCCGCTGCAGCCTGACCCTCGACGAGGTGTCGCGCGCGCGTCGCACGGGCGGGAAGCTGGCGGTAGCGGGGGTCATTGCCCTCGATCTCGGACGCCTGGCCCTGCACCTCGCGGCCCATCCGATTCAGGCGGTGCAGACAGCAGGGCGCTTCTCCGCCGAGCTCGTGCGTGGCGTGTTCGAGCGCAAGCGCAACGACATCCCGCAGGGCTTCCTGCAAGATCGCCTCAAGCCCGCCCTGTGGAGCGCACTGCAGAACACGGTGCTCACCGACGCCGCGACCCGCGCGATGGCGACGCGCATGCGCAAGGGCGACCCCGCCATCTTCGTCGACCTGCCGGGGTTCGACGACCTGAGCCATGCCCTCGGCCCAGAACCCGCCATGCGCCAGCTGCGCATCATCGATCACGATCTGGGCGTTCTCATGCACGCGGCCGAGCGGTCGCACCGACCCTACAACCTGGTGGTCTACAGCGATCACGGCGAGACCGCCTGCGTCCGTTTCAGCGAGCGCTACGGCCAGTCGCTGGGCGCGTGGGTGAAGTCGCTGATCACCCCCGCGTCTTCCGGCGCCATGACGTCAGCCAACGAGGGGGGCGAGCAGGAACCGGGGCTTCCGTCGACCCACCCCTCTGACGTCGAGGATGGCTTCTGTGTCACCACCCTCGACTTCGGTCCCGGCGCCCACCTCTACTTTCATGCCTCTGAGGCGGCGCTCGACCGGGCAGAGGTGGAAGGCTTCTACCCAGGCCTCATCGACAAGATCGTGGCGCATCCGGCCATCGGATTCGTTGTGGCGCGCGACGGCTCGGCGACAGACATCATCGGAGCCCGCGGCAGCGTGCGCATCGATGGCGGAGCGGTCACCGTGCGGGGAGAGAACCCCCTGTCGGCGTACGGTGGGGGCGACGTCGAGGCGTTGCAGCTGCATGATCAGGCGCACCGCAAAGGCGCTGGCGACCTCGAGGTGTTCGGCGCCATCGTGGGAGACAAGGTCGTCAACTTCTCGCTCCATCCGCAGCAGGGAACACATGGCGGCATTGGCAACACCCAGAATGAGGCCTTTGTGATCCAGCCGTCGGGCATGGGGCTCGACCTGCGCGGCGTGACGCAGGGCAGCGGGCTCTACGACCAGCTTCGCCCGCATCTCCCGTCAGACTCTCCCGCCGCCCTTCCCTGATCCGACAGGCCAGCCCGAACCTCTGGCGGAGCGGGGGGCACGCGGGTCATCGCTGCTGATCGGTGAGCCCCTGGGCCAGCCTCTCCAGCCCCTCTGTGAGAATCTCGCGCGACGTCGCGAAGCTGATTCTTATGTGCCCCGCCGCCAAGGGTCCGAAGAAACGCGGTGAGCCCGGCACGACCGCCACGCGATGGTGCAGGCGCAGCCGCTCCACGAGCGCTTCCTCGTCTTCTCCGGAACGCATCCTACGTGACACGTCCGCAAAGAGCACGAAGGTGCCTTGCGGTGCTTCGCACCTCACTCCGTCAATGCGTTGCAGTCGCGTCACCGCGAGGTCGCGCATCCGCTCGAGGTGTTCGAGGAACCTGCCTTGCCACGCGTCACCCTCGCGCAGGGCGGCTACGCCTCCGATCTGGGAGAGCGTGCTCACGCCGTACGCCGTGTCGTTGGCATGCGAGAGGTCGACGATCTCGCGGTGGCGCTCTGGTGTCGGTGACACCAGCGCGCCCAGCCGCAGTCCGGCCATGCCAAAGCCTTTCGAGAAGCCGTACACGGTGAACGTGCGACGGGCGACCTCTGGGTCGAGGGAAGCGGTGGCGATGTGCTGATGCGGTGGGAAGACGATGTCTGACCAGACCTCGTCTGAGAGGATCAGGAGGTTGTGCTCGCACGCCACGGTGGCCAGTGCCTCTAGCTCGGCGCGGCTCCACACCCTTCCCAGCGGGTTGTGGGGGCTGCAGATGCCGAGCAGGCGGGTGCGGGGCGTGATCAATGCGCGCAGGGCGTCGGTGTCGATGGTGCCCCCTGTGAGGGGCAGCCTTCGCACCACGCCGCCCGCCGCGCGAACCGACCTCTCGAACAGGAAGTCGACCGGGTCGAAGATGATGGCTTCATCCCCCGGATGGGGAAGGGCATGGCGAGCCACAAGGAAGAGGCCCGACGCCGCGCTGTCTGTTGCCAGCACAGTTTCCGGCGTGCAGGGAACGCCGCGCTCGCGCATGCGCTGGCTCACGGATTCCCTGAACAGCGGCAGCCCGTCCGTGGGGCCGTAGCTCAGATAGCCGCCATCGAGGTAGGATGCAATGGCGCTGCGCACGACTTCGGGGGTCGGGAAATCCGGGTCGGCGGCGGTCAGGGGAATGACATCGGGTTCGTGAACGGCCCAGCGGTAGTTGAACGCGCGCTCGCGCAGGCGCACCCGGTCGACGGCGTCGTCAGCGAACAGCGCTCCCGCGTCTTCCTCGCGGATCGCTCTGCGAGTCTCGACGGCGGTCTTCGGTGCGGTCTCCGCTTCTGACGCCATGCGCGCGCTCGCAGACAGGAATGCGGACACGAACGCCTCTTCATCGAGCTGGGCGCGCGCGTCGAAGGGATGGCCCGAGAGAACAGCGTCGTCGCTCACGCCCAGCAGCAGGCGTGCGCGGCGGAGCTCGGCTGCATCGACGTGACCGTTTCCGTCTTCGTCGAGGAGCCGGAACCACGCACGCGCGCGGCTGCGCATCGAGTGCAGCTGCACGCGGCGGGGCGTGAGCCCGCGCCGCACCTGCTCCACCGCAGGGGCGCAGTCGTCGCATCCGCCCAGGCCGGCAATCAGCTCGTCCAGGGTCACCGCGCCGTCGCCGTTCCTGTCGAACGCCTCGAAGACCGCTTCGCACTCCGTCTCACCCAGTCCCACGTCGAGCACGTGCAGCGCGTGGCGCATCTCGTCACGGTCGAGTCGGTTGTCTCCGTTCCGATCGAGGACCGAGAAGAGCGCGCGCACCCCCCCTCGGGGCAGGGTGAGGTGGGCTTCGAGACCTGAAGCTGCGGCATCGACGTACGACGGAACCAGCGCTGCGTCGTCTGCCACGAAGTTCCGGAGGATGGCCCGCCCGCCCTCGATGTAGGCGCGCACATCGGTCGAGCGCTCTCCCTCGAACCCTTGCAGGGCGGCCGCCAGCATCGCGGCGTCGCGCGACGCCTCGAAGCGCGCGCTCAACCCGTTCCCGGCCAGGGCATCGGCCAGCATGATGGCGTCTTCTAGCGCCGCACTGACGCCCTGGCTGGTGAAGGGCAGCATCGGATGTGCGGCATCACCAAGCACGACGGCGTTCTCGCAGTGGATGTGGTCGGGAAGGTCGGCATCCACGGGCATCCAGAGGTGCGCCGAGGTGAAGTCGGCCACCGCCAGCCACGCGTTGATGGGGGGCGGGGGGGCGGCTCCCAGCAGCCGGGAGACGAACTGTCGCATCTGCTGGGTGTCCGCGTCTCGCGGTGGTGCGGCGTACTTGTTGCGATCGAACTGGACGAACCCGATGACTCGGGTCTTCGTGGGCGCAAGCAGCCCAAAGGCCACGCCGCGGTGCGAGAACACGGTCTTCACGAACAGGCGTCCGAGACGCTCTGCCAGCGCCGGTGCCTCCGTGGAGGTGACGATCTCGAACACCTGACTCTGATTGCGACGCAACGTGGGGTTGAGTGTTGCGCAGAGCGCCGAGCGATGCCCCTCTGCTCCGACCAGCAGATCGAAGTCGGTGCGCGTGCGCGTCTGACCTGTTCGGAGTGTCACGCCTTCCACACGCCCGTTGCGCAGGTCGATGTGGGTGGCAGCCTCTCCGAAGGTGATGTGTGTGTCTCCGAGGGCTTCCCGCAAGCCGCGAACGAGCGACTCACGGGTCACGCAGTAGGCGTTGCGGAGGGCTTCGCTGCGCAGCGCCAGACCGTGCTCATTCTGGAAGACGGCTCTGCGAAGCGGGGTGTGATGCTCGAGCAGTCGCTCGAGGCCCAGCTCGCGGAGGGCACGAACGCCGTTCTCCATGAGAATCAAGCCGTGTCCGGCTCTGTCGAGATGGGCCTGGAGCGTGTCACGTTCCAGGACCTCCACCGTGTCGATGCCCGCGCGCTTGCGCAATGCGAGAGCGCAGGCGAGGCCGGCGATGCCAGCACCCAGGATGATGACGCGCATGGCGAGATCTTCCGCAGGTGGCTCAGCGCACCTCCTGCGTGGGCGTGTCGGCGAGCATGAGCTCGGCCAGCGCCTGTCGCTGGACCGGTGTCATCTGTCGGAACATCGAGGTGGCCTGGTGGACCTGGCGTGACTGGTCGGGCGTGATCTCTCCACGACGCAAGGCGTCCTCTGCTCGTCTGTCGGCTTTGTCGAAGATGTTCACCCCGGCTACCGAGCCGCGAACAAAGGCGTTGCGGTGGCTGATGGTGATGAACGCGATGCGCGTGCTCTTCCCGAGGTCATCTCGTATCCGTCGCTTCTGCTCGGTCGTGAGCCCGCGGTACATGGCGCGCATCTGCGGCGCAACGGCAGCCAGCTCCTGACGGTTGGCGGCGGGAACTCTGGCGAGGACCGCAGGGCGCACGCCGTAGGAGGCGGCAAGTGCCGCGTCCTCTTGTCCCGCGGTGTTCTGGCAGATGGCTTCGGTGGGCATGCAGACGCACCCGGCCACCGTGGTCAGTGTCAGCCCCACCAGCAGCGCGCAGCGGAGCGCGCGTGCGGCGGTCGTCGACGCAGCCGCGGCTGTGCACACGGTCTCGGGGGGCTGCGACGGGGAGGCGCAGACGTGGCTCTCGACGACATCCGGTTCGGGCAACCACGGTGATTGAACGCTG
>RGZZ01000310.1 GCA_010028905.1 Pseudomonadota bacterium
ATAGCGGAGTTGCGGGGTGGGCTCTGCGCCCAATTGGGAACGTCTTGCTCCAGACGTGATGGGTGTTCGCTCATCGCACGCGTCGCTTCTGACGACAGGGTCACGCGGTCAGGCCCTGCGTGTGTGACGGGTGCCCGCTGTGCGTGGGGCCTGATGTTTGACGAAGCAGCCAGAGGCCGAGTGGCCTGCGAAGATGACGGTCGAAGGGGGACGTTATTGGCAATGCTGTCTCTCACGGGTTCTCTCCTCGATACATCTCAAGTCTCCTCTCGAGCCTATGCCTCGCGCACAGGGTCGTCAATCTGCGCAGGGGAGCAGGATTGTTACCGATGTTAACGTTCTGTGAACACGGGATTGAATTTTTTATTCGCCCTCCCATGAAGACGCGGTAGACCTGCCGATCCGAATCGTGCATGTTCGGGGTCGAGGGTCGGCGAACGTATCGCGACGGTCGTTGTGGCGGCGCGGTTGTTCTGTTCCCATCTTCGCAGAAGCAGCGCAATCGGCGCCGTTGCAACGCTCCATTGGCGTGTTCTGTGGAGATGGGGCCAGAAGTTGCGAGTCTTGGACGCCGAGCGAGACGACAGGGCAGCTTTCAGATCCTGGAATCGGGTGCGGGTCATCGAGATGAGGGGTCTGTTTTTGTGCTATAATCGGGGAACGCGATTTGGAGAAGTAAATTTGCCTTTCTTTCATGGCTTCGTTGCTGCGGGTCGATTCTCGCAGGCTGTCACGCTCCTCGGTCTGCTGATGATTGTTGCGTTGAGTGGTTGCGGAGGGGGTGGGGGGAGCACGGCTTCTGCGTCGAACCCCGCTCAATCGCTTGCGTCGTCGATCTCGTCCTCCTCGACATCTGACTCGACACCCGCACCGAAAACAGGGCTTTTTCTCCACCTGCAGTATGCGCAAGCCACAAAGGCGGCAGCAGCGGCGGCCGGTCTGCCAGCAACCACTCAATTCACCATCGTTCACGTGACCGACCCCGTCACGGGACTCGATCTCATTCCCGCGACCCGAGTCGATCGCGTAGACGGTGCCCTTTCGCAAGACGTTCACCTTTCGCTTGACGGCGGGGTGTCGTACGCCATCATACTCACGGCCTTCGATGATCTGGGAGTGCAGGTCGGATTCTTCACCCAAGCGGGCGCAACGTCCACTGCGGCTGAGGTGAGCGTGACGGTATCGTATGCCACAAGCGCCACCTCGCTGTCAGTGCAGCCTGGTTCAAGTGTCCTGGGCGTCGGGCATACGCAGCAGTTCATCGCAGTTGCGAGATTTGCAGATGGGTTGACCGCCAACGTCACCTCCTCCACCTCGTGGACCTCGTCGAGCCCTCTCATCGCTGCTGTATCCGATGATCTCTCGAGTAAAGGCCGGGTTGCCGCGCTGGCGCCGGGCACAAGCACCATCACTGCGGTGTTCGACACGCAGCACGCTAGCGCGTCCGTCACGGTGGGTGGATTGCCGGCCGCTCCCACCGGGGTCAGCGCCACTGCCGCCGGTGTTCGCAGCGCAACGGTGAGCTGGTCATCGTCTGTTGCAGATGCGGGAAACTCGGTGACCTCCTACACGCTTTTTGCCATCGACAAGACCGATGGTTCGGGGGGGGTGGGGGGACCCATTGTCGGTCCAGATACGTCTACATACACCTATACCGAGCTCACCCCTGGCCATACCTATGTGTTCACCGTGCAGGCCGACAACGCTGTCGGAACGGGGCCGGTCGCCACCTCGAACGAAGTGGTCGTAACAGGCGCAAGCGGGACCGTACCCGGTGCCAGCCTGAACGTGGTGGCGACGGTGGCGGGTTTGGGGCCTCGCTCTGCTTCTGTATCCTGGTCGGCGCCTGCAGATGACGGCGGAAGTTCCATCCGGGGGTACCTCGTGTACGCGTTGGATCAGGCTCCTGGAGGTGCGGGGTCTGCCACCGCCAATCCGGCAGGAGACGCACGGTCGTTTACTTTCAACCAGCTGATGGCGGGTCACACCTATGTCTTCACGGTCATTGCCAGCAATGGAGTAGGCAATGGCCCTGCAGCCACATCAAACCCAGTGGTGGTCACGGCTGCGGCCGGAACGGTTCCTACAGCTCCCGCGACGGTAGCAGCCAGTGTCTCGGGACTGGGTCCGCGTCAGGCCATGGTCACCTGGTCGGCTCCTGCGTCTGATGGTGGATCTGCTATATTGTCGTACACCTTGTTTGGAATAGACCAGACCGATGGTACTGGAGGCGTCGGAGGGCCGATGACAGGCAGCGATGCTCGAACGTATACGTATAGCGGTCTCGTGTCTGGTCATACCTACATCTTTACGGTGCAGGCCGATAATGGGGTGGGCACCAGTCCTGTTGTCACGTCAAACGCGGTTGTGATTCCTTGAGCGTGTGAGCACGGGAACACCCGACGCTCTGGTCGTCTTCTCGAGCGTTGGCGTCCATCTGTTCTGCGCCGGTTTTCGCAGAACGGGTTGGGGCGATCGTTGTCACCGCGAGGTTCGTGGACGTTCTGCGCAGATGAGGCCAGAGCGTCTCAGACTGGACACCCTGCTGTTCTGCGCCCATGTCCAATGTGGGGAAGCCGTGTCGCACAGCAGCGCGCAGGAAATCTTGGAGTCGAGCGCCCTGGTTCGTTCGCCTTTCTCGATTGCCTCTTTGTGGGCCACGCTCAGGTTCGTGATGCGCGTGCGCTCGGCCTTGTCGTTCATCAGTTCACGATGGGCATCATCTCGAATCCTTCGCGTCCAAACTCATGGTCGAGGGCAACGCATCGTTTGATGCCGTCGCGATGCATGATGACCATTCCGGCAGCGTCGACCACCGTGAGAGCGCGCTTGGGTTTTCGTTGCATCAGGTTCCACGCCGCCTCGTGCTCCTCGGGGCCTACCCAGCAGATCTCGACTACGGGGATGACGGATTCCATGAACTGCCTGACCACGCGCATGCCCATTCTTCGCTGCAGCAGCCCCATTGTCGGGGAGACCGCGTACGACGTGGTGATGAGACGCGTCCGACGAAGGGCCAGCTGTTGCATGACGGCAGCGACCGCGTCGTGATGTTGGTCGTCACGGCACAGATAGGCGTAGAAGCCGGAGGTGTCGACGTATACCGACACGCTCAGGCTTCTCCGTACAGGTAGTCGTCGTGCCGCCTGGCGATGTCGGTGGCGCCACCTTTATCGCGTCCACTTCCGCCGACTTTCAGAAAAGCTTCCCAGCGGGCCTCGTCGTCTTCTGGGTTGTCGTTCAGCCCGCGCAGAATGAGCATTCGCACAGCCGCCGACATGGATAGCCGATGGTGCCTGGCAAACGTCTTGATTCGCTCGTGATCTCGGGGGTCAAGCTGGATCTGTGTTCTGACCTTCATGATGCCTTCATTGTGCCAGAATGCCATCATGATGTCAAAATTGCGAAATTTACCGCTTGCCCTCGGTCCCCATCCCCTCCAACGCCTCGATGAGCGCTGACCACGTGAGGCATACGGGCGCGCCTCTGGGGGCGCCCCGCTGTTCGCGACAGCCGTCGAGCTTCGTGAACGTGAGGCGAGGTTCGAGATCGCACGGTGTACGTTCCACGGGGATGCAATGATAGAGCGGGCCGCCCGGTGCGGGGTAGCCCGCGGCAGCCAGGTCAGCGCGCGACCACGTCTCCACGTCGCCCTTCACGCGGTAGAGCCGCACGTCAACGCCCGGCCCGTACAGCAGCACGAAGGGCGCAGCGAGCATCGGGGCGGTGGCCGTCACCTGTCCGCGGCGACCGGGGTCAGTGGGTGTGCTCGACAACCCGGCGAGGCGCTTCGGCGGGGCTGCGCGAAGGTTGTAGAGGTTGCAGGTCTCGATCCACTTCAGGTGCTCGGGGCTCTTCACGTATCCGAGGAGCACCGGGGTGTCGGCGGGGGGCGACTCGAGAAACGCGAGCGCATGCGCCTGCGGGTTCACCACGATGGGATCGCTGGCGTACACGCGCTTCTCCCAGTGACGTCCGCGCTCGTGCTGCGAGGTCTGGGTGGCGGCGTGTGTGAGCATCTCGTCGAGGAAGGCGGTGAGCGCTTCAGCGCCTTCGGCGTCGTTGCTCGCCGAAGGGCGCAGGGGGAAGGCCCCGATCCCCGGCAGCAGCTCGTGGTAGCGCGACAGTGAATGGGGCACCTGGCCCGGGTAGATGACGTACGCGCCGGACGACCGGCGGATGGCGTCGCGGTAGGCGTGCATCTTCAGCAGATCGGTTCGCTTCGCGTTGCGCACCTGCTCGATTGATGTGTCGTCTTCTTCAGCGTCGGGCCCGAACAGGTCGCCGATGGTCTCGACCCGGTACTTGGCGTCGAAGTGAACCCAGTAGTCTTCGGCGTTCTCGGGGGCGATGTGCACCGAGATGTCCGGGCGCATCTGACGGCTCCATGAGCCATCGTGATCGTAGGGTCTCTTGTAGACCTTCTTGTTGAACGTCTTGTTGTAGTGCAGCGCGATGGCGATCTTGCGCCCGTGTCGCTCGATGACGTTGTGAAGCACGCACGTCTGACCGCGCTCGAGGTTCAGCGACAACTCGTTCTCGGCCGATTCAATGAGCGACGAGATGTCGAGCGGTGTGTTGCAGAGCTCAGCCACGATGCGCGCCAGCTGCATGAACACCCAGTACTCGTAGAGGGTGGCGACGTCGCGCTGCCCGGCGCCGTACACGTTGTCGCCCCCCCGCCACGTGAGGCTGGCCGCGCACTCGAACTGCAGCCAGGCCCGCAAGATGTCGCGGTATCCCGCCTTCTTCTGCAATACCTGGCTGTTCAGGGGAAGGTGCTCGAGACGGCCGATCTCGCCGAACAGCGGGCGTGAGAGCCACGCGTCGAGGGTGTCGAGGAGCGCGGAGACCTCTGCTCGTCCTCGCTTGATGGGGGCGCCGCCGCCGAGGCGATCGAGGGCGTCGCCGATGCGCCCGGTCACGTCTCGAAACGCGAAGAGAATGAACTTCACGAAGCGGTTCTCGAGGGTGTCGACGGTCTCGACGTGGGTGGGCACGCTGAACCGCTCGGGGACGCTCTCGGCGGGGAGGTGCGGCGTCGCAACCCGCGGGCCCGGTCGCGATAGCTGTCGCTGCAGGGCAGCGCCGCCGGGGACGGCCGCCGAGGCGCGCCGCTCGACGTGGATGGTGCGCCAGGCGTGGTGTGGGCGCTGCAACACGCGGTTCATGGCGGCCTGGAAGGTGTCGTCTCGAACGATCGTCTGAATGAACGCAAAGCGCTGGTACAGCGTGCGAGGGTCGGGCGACGTGCCGCGTTCCGACGCGTCGAAGGGCTTGAACCGCTGCACGGTGGGCGCGAAGCGCTCCATCACGACCTCGGTGGCCGCGTTGGCGATGTCGGTGAGCATGGTGCGATAGTCGTTGAGGTAGTCGAGCTTGCGCGATCGCACCTCGACCCACGCCGTGGCGTCTTCTTTCTGGGGAAGGCGCAGGGTGATGGGAAGGCGTCCGGTTCGGTTGCCGGTCTTGAGGCGCCCGTGCGCACCGCTCGGGACATCGAACGAGAAGAGCTCGTTCGGCTCCAGCATGTCGGCGCCGTTGGCGGGCAGGGCAACGCCCTCGAGAGCATAGCCGTACTCGCACCCTTCCAGCAGGCGCACGTTCTCGAGGGGCTCGCCATCGGGGCCGTGAGCGGGCCCTTCCTCGAGGAGGGACGCGGCGATGTTTGCGTCTTTCGGCAGTACGCGGATGATGAGCTCCGCAACAGCCTTCCCAGTCGACGTGCGCAGGGGTAGCACGGCGTTTGCTTCGGTCATACGTCTTTCCCGATTCCCCTTGAATTCGGTACGAGGCGGGTCACGGTTACTCGGTGAAGCTCACGAACTGGTTGGCGCGCAGGCGCTTGAGCATGCGGCACAGCTTCTCGAACGAGCGTGGCAGCTTCGCCTGCTCGCGATCCCAGGTCGTCGGGTCGTCCGCGCTGCTGGCGTTTTTCGCATTGAGGTGGTGGCAGTAGCGCCCCAGCTTCTGCAGCAGCCCTTCGAGCTGGCGGCGCGATCCGTGCAGACGGGGGAGGATCTTCTGCATCACCTGCAGATCGAGCGCCTCCACCACATGGCCCCCGCCGGCGGCGGCGTGCAGGGCGGCGAAGCGGGTGGCCTCGTGGTATACGCGGTGTCCGAACTCGAAGCTGTCGTCGCTGAGCA
>RGZZ01000311.1 GCA_010028905.1 Pseudomonadota bacterium
GAGAGCACGTTCCTGGCGCGGGTCGAGCTCGAGAGCGCCGGACAGATCTTCGATCTCGACGCGCGCCCGTCTGACGGCATCGCCCTGGCGCTGCGCGCCGACGCCCCCATCTTCGTCACCTCGCGCATTCCGCTGGCGACGGCCCACGTTGCTGATGAAGAGCAGGCGAAGCGTGACGACGAGGCGTTCAGGGCCTTCATCAAATCGCTCAAGCCGTCTGATTTCTCAGATGGTCAGGAGGAGCCCGAGACCGAGTCTTGAGGCGGTCAGCGGGTTGTTCCACGAGAGAGGCACGCACTTTCGTGCTTCCCTCGCTTCTTCCGGGAGAACGCCCGGAAGAAGCAGGGTAAGCACGATTTCACGGGGCATCGACGTCACTGGGGCACCGTGGCCTGGTGGTGCCTCTAGGGGCGTTGCAGGGGTGACAGCTTCGACGGAGCGTGGGGGGGCGGTGTGTTGCAGCCTGCCTCGTAGACCGCGCGCACGCGCACCAGGTCGATGGAGACATCGGGGATTCCGCCCACGCGCGACAGCGCCATGAGGGTGTCGAGGGCGCGTGCGGATGCGAATGGCGGCGTCTCGCTCCCGGTCTCCCGCGCGCAGCCCGATGCGGCCGTCGTCGTTGAGGTGCGTGGCGTCGAGCGCCTCGAGGCGGTAGAGCGTGCGGTACTGGGGGCGCTCGTCGAGCGCCACCACCCGCCCGTGCAGCCGATTGCCGTACTCGGCGTCTCCCCGATCACCGCGACGATGCCGGAAGACCACGCACTCCCCCGTCTTTGCGTGCTCTCCCATCCTGTAGAAGAACCGGCGCAGCAGCGCGAGGTCGTCGGCGTGGGTGAACCCGGGAGACAGGCATCCCGTGGTAAGCGCAGGACGGGCCCCCTTCTCGCGCAGCGTTCGAACGAATCGCGCCAGCTCTTGTTCGAGCTGGCCGGGCCCGTAGTGGAGGCTCGCCTTCCCCCGCGTCCACAGGCCCGTGTTCGAGAAGAAGTCGGCGTCGATGTCTATCCACAGCGGCGCGTCGAGCGTCGCGAACGAGGGCAGCTGCGAGAGCAGGCGCTTGTGCACCTGCACGGCGCGCAGCCCCCGCACGTCGTGGGGCCGTGAGAAGGCGATGTGGCCGTCGCGTGGGTCGACCCAGAGCGTCTGGTCGCGGGGGCCGTCATTGAAGTAGACGTCGACCGAGCGGCTCTCGTCCCAGAACAGATGGCGCTGCTCCGCCGAGGCCGAGTGGTCGGGCAGCACCCAGTAGACCTCGCTCACCGTGGCGTCGGAGATGAGTCGGTTGATGTAGTTGCCGATGCCTTCGTGACGGATGGAGATGTGCTCGTTGTTGCGCATGATGTCGGCGTGGTAGTCGATGTGCACGAGCACGAGGGGCTTCTCGCCCGTCAGCTTGCGCGCGCGCAGCAGCGCAACGGTATCGAGGTCGCAGTTGTGGTCGCGGGCGAAGTCGAAGTACGATTGCCCGAAGACGGCGTTCAGGTCGTCGTTGCGGGGATCGTGTGGTGCGTGCTGCCGCTGGGGGGCTTTGCTGGCGCGCGGTGATGCGGCGGGTGCGGGTGTTGACGCACGTGGCGACCGATAAGCTCCTGGCGCTCCCTGCGCGAGGGGTGGGCTTGGGGGCGCCTGGGCCACAGCGCGGGGAGCTTCTGCGGCGAGTAGCATTTCCTCCCACAGCAGGGTTCGCCAGAGGCAGGCCCCCCCCTTCGAAATTTTCTTTTGCACATCTTTTTCGGCACAACCACGGGCCGAGTACGGCTTATCCACAGCTGTCCACAGCAATTCACAGATTGACGCCCGGTGTGCCGGTGGTATACTTCGAGTGTCGGAAGCGGCAACGCAGTCGACCGCCAGGGAAAAGGCGTGAACACCCTCTCCGCGCGAGACGTTGACGACCCGCGCAGAGTGCCCGAGCAAGACGGGCTGGCCCCACGAGATGGTGACGAATCGTGGGCGAGAGAGTAATGACGGAGCTCTGACCGCAAGTCATTGCAATGCCGCGTCACGGGGGTCCAAGCGGTCCTCCAAACGTGTCTGACCGAATCGGGCAAGCGCAGCCTGAAGCGAGATGCGAATCCGCCCAGAGAGACAGTGGATCTCGGTTCACTTGGGATGTCAACTCCCACGCCCCGGAGCAGAGCCTCCAGGGCGTCTTTCGTTTTTGTGGCGCTTTCCGACGACTGCGAGTCGCCAGATCGATAGGAGCCACCTGCCGCGCCTGCGAACACGCTTTCAGATCACATCGCGATGATCTGGGCAGGGAGGGAACGTCTCATGTCGGTGGCTGATGCCGAGAAGTTCGTTGACAAGCTCGAGTCTGATCCTGCGTTCGGGCACGAGTTCCAGGAGGCCGAATCGTGGGATGACGCATTGCGGCTCATCCGCGAGGCCGGACTCGATTTCACCGAAGACGAGTTCCGCGCCGCCATACTGGCTCGCACCGACCTCGCCGGTGACGAGAGCGGTGACGAGAACCCGCTGCTGCGCGCCCACTGGTAGCGTGAGCGCTATGAGCGACCCGTGCTGATGACCCGACCGACCTGGGCGGCGATCCAGGCATAGGCGGGAGCGAGGGCCTGGCGCAGCTGCGTCTCATCGCAGCCGGGCAGCGGTGACCCCAGGCGCGCCAGCACCGCGCCGTGCACGTGTGGGGGTCGGAAGTCGACGGCTGGCGTCACGGGAAGGGCCTCGCCGTAGAAGGCCTCGACATCGACGGGCAGCGTCTCGACAGGGTCGAGGGTCGGGGCGTCATTGGGGCGCAGCGCGTCGCGCAGCTGCTCTCGGGTGCGTCCTCGCAGCACCAGCAGCGCAGATGCGTCGGCGCCGATCTGGTCGCTCGCCGCCTGACACGCGGCCCACAGATGCGCGCACGATGGCGCGGCGCAGCTGCAGCTCGCATCGACATCACGCGCCCACAGCAGCGACAGCCCCATCTCGTCGAACACCCCGTCGATCTCGGGGGGAACCTCGTTGGCCAGCAGGCGGGCCGCGAAGAGAGGACGCTGACGAAGTGCCGCCGTCACGCGCCGCCACTGCAGATGGTCGAAGATCTCGGCCTGCAGGCGAACCTCGAACCGTGCGCCCCCGTCGTCGCACACCCGTGCCGTGAGGCGCCCCGGTCCGAACTGGACCGCCTGCGTCGCCCCCTGTCTCGCCAGCGCGCGGCCTTCGGCGCTGGGGGCGAGAACGCGCGCTTCACGCAGGGCGTCGAGCCAGCGGCGCCCCCAGTGCGGACGTGTGATTCGTGCCGACGCTTCGACGGGATGCGTGTCGATGGTCATTCCTCTTCCTCCACGGCGTTGCTGTTCAGAACGAGCAGATCGGCCAGCTCTGCGGTGGTCATCTCGGTGAGCCACGACTCGCCGCTGCCCACCACGCTCTCGGCCAGGTCGCGCTTGGCGTCGAGCAGGCGATCGATGGACTCCTCGAGGGTGCCCTGGCACACCAGCTTGTGCACGTGCACCACGCTGCGCTGGCCGATGCGGTACGCCCGATCGGTGGCCTGGTTCTCGACCGCGGGGTTCCACCAGCGGTCGTAGTGGAACACGTGGGTGGCCCGGGTGAGGGTGAGCCCCACGCCGCCCGCCTTCACCGAGAGCACCAGCACGCGGGGGCCGTCGTCGCGCTGGAACCGCTCGACCAGGGCGTCGCGCTCCTCGCGCGTGGTCTCGCCGTGCAGGCAGGCCACGTCGACGCCGAAGCGCTGTCGCAGATGGGCGCCCAGCCGCACCGCCCACTCACGGAACTGCGTGAACACCAGCGCACGCTCACCGCCCTCGAGCACTCCGCCGAGAATCTCTTCGAGGCGCGTCAGCTTTCCGCTTCGATGGTCGAGGGGGCTGTCGTCATCGAGGAAGTGGGCGGGGTGGTTGCAGATCTGCTTGAGGCGCATCATGGTGGCGAGAACGAGCCCGCGTCTTGCGATTCCGGCGCTGGCGTCGATCTGCCCCAGCCGCTCGCGCACGGTCGCCTCGTACAGCGAGGCCTGTTCGCGAGTGAGGATGCAGGCGACCTTGCGCTCGATCTTCTCAGGGAGATCCGGGGCCACTGTGGGGTCGGTCTTGACCCGTCGCAGCAGGAACGGCTCGACGGCCTTTCGCAGCAGGTGACGCCTGCCCTCGTCTCCGCATCGCTCGATGGGCGTGGCGAACCGCCGGTTGAATGCGTCGCGGGTGCCCATCATCCCCGGATTGAGGAACTCCATGATGGCCCACAGGTCGGTCAGCCGGTTCTCGACCGGTGTGCCGGTGAGGGCGAGTCGCAGGGTGCTTCGAAGCGACCGCACCGCGCGCGCCTGTCGCGACTCGGCGTTCTTGATGCACTGTGCCTCGTCGAGGGCCACGCCGCGCCAGGTCTGCGCAAGCAGGGCGTCATCGCGCATCGCAAGGCCGTACGTCGTCACCACCACGTCGGCCTCGCTGTCCGGGACGCCTCGATCGCGGCCGTGGTGCAACGCCACGCGCAACGTGGGCGCGAAGCGCGCCATCTCCCGGGCCCAGCTCCCCATGAGCGAGGTCGGGCAGATGAGCAGCCACGGACCGTTTCCGCGATCGTGAAGCAGCAGGGTGATGACCTGGATGGTCTTGCCCAGGCCCATGTCGTCGGCCAGGCATGCCCCCAGCCCTCTAGCCATGCGATCGGCCATCCAGGCGAATCCCTGGGCCTGATAGGGGCGCAGCTGCGCCCGCAGATCGCCCGGCTGCGCGATGGGCGTCACCTTGCGCGCGTCGGTGAGCGCTTGCAGCTCTCCATCGAGCATGAGCTCGACGGGGGTCACGTCGAGGTGCGCGTCATCACCCGCGGAGGCCAGCCGCAGCGCCTCCCCGAGGGTGAGCGGCACGCCATCGTGCTGGCGCCACATCGACAGCAGCGCTGCGGCCGGCTCGGGCTCGATCAGGGCCCACGCATCGCGGAGCCTCACCAGGGGGATCTTCTGCGCAACCACCCGCTCGAACTCGCGCGCGTCGATCTCGTCGCTTCCCAGGGCCACCCGCCATTCATAGGCCAGCAGGGTCTGCAGCCCGAATCGGGCTTCACCGTCCGGGAGATCGCCGGCATGGGCAGAGAGAACCAGTCGCGGCGCGGCTGAGGGGTCGGCGGCCCACGTCGGCAGCAGCACCCGGAACCCGCACTCCTGCAGCAGCCACGCCGTCGAGCGCACGAACGTGGCGGCCTCGTCGAGGGACAGCGCGCAGCAGACGGGGGTGGCAGACGTGAGCGCGCGAGCCAGCGCGGGGAACACGCGCAAGGCTCGCCCCAGATCGGCCAGCAGATGGGCATGGGGGCGATCGAGGTTCAGGGGGCCGCGCTCGAGTCGAACGGGTGACCCTTCCCAGATCTCTGCCGCGGTGATGTGCGGCTCGCTCTCGTTCACGCATTCGAGGAAGAAGTGAACCGTCCACGCCCCCTCGCCCCCCGCGGGTGGCTCGAGGCGGAAGCCCGTGCGGAAGTCTGGTGGCTTCACGGGTTCGGTCAGCGGACGACACCAGCTGTCGAAGGCCTCCGCGAGAGGCGCAAGGGTCTCGGCAGGGGCGTCGACGACGGGCTTTCCAGCGCGAAGGGCGTCGATGAAGGCCTGCAGAGGGGAGGTGGGCGCCCCTGTCTCGGCGCCCGCGCTCAGCACGCCGCGCGAGAGCCAGTGACGCGCCAGCCCGTCGGCGGCGGTGTTCACGAATCGGGTGATGTGCTCGCGTGCGGCGGGGGGCGCCGGAGCCAGGGCCGCGCCGAGCTGCTCGAGGGCGCGTGCGTCGGCGTCGGCGTCGAGGGCACACCCCCAGCCGGGCCGCGGCGTTGCACGCGCGGAAGAGCCCTCGTCGCCGCGGGAGTCGCGCAGCAGGCTCGGCACGAGGCGTCCGCGCAGCATGAGCGAGAGGGTGAATCGCGATACGGCCGACCATACCACGAGATCGCCCGCGGCGTGAAGGCCGCCCGTCACCTCTGTGGGGATGTTCGCCAGCAGCACCGCGGCCTCGCTGGGGCGCAGAACGCACGCGCTCACGCGCCAGGGGGACAGTCGCGGAGGAAGGGTCAAGACCCGGGGGGCAGCATCATCCCAGGGGTCGAAGGCAGGCGCGAGGTCGTCGCTGCCGCCGTGCATGTCGAGATCGGTCTCGGCGCCG
>RGZZ01000312.1 GCA_010028905.1 Pseudomonadota bacterium
CGCCACCACCGCGACCGTGACAACAACCCGCCGGGGATGGCCGGTGGTCCCGGCACCAACTGGGAGAACCCTCCGGGCCGCGCAGGCGGACCGGGCGCCAGCCCCGACCGCCGGTTCCGCCACCACCGCCGCTGATGACGGCCTGCGTCTCACGAGTGCGCGCTGCACCCATGAGGCGAGCTGAGAAAACAAGAGCCTGGCCCGCGCTGCAGTCCCATTCTGCGGCCGCGGGCCAGGCTTGCTTTATCGGGGGTGCGATGAAGGCGCGGAGGCGAGGGGCGAGGGTCGCGCCGTGGGGTTCGCCGTCGTGCCCCCGAACCTCGCGACTGCCATGAATGTGGTGCGTAAGAATCAGAGGCGCCTCCCCCACTTTGTTAACAACCTCGCAACCCATTCGAGCGCCATTCGAGGTATACTAGGGGAAGAGAGAGGGGCGACCAGTCAGACGCATGAACGCGAACCGCATCGACAGCCGATCGACCGTGTGCTCCCCGTGGCTGAAGGCCACGACGACCGCCCACACGCCCCTTCCCGCGACGATGGCGACGCCGGACAGGGTCTCCCTCTCAAGCGATGAGCCTCAGCCGGCAGACAGCCACGTGGGTGCCGCGGTGGCCGTGTCGGTGGCCATGCTGGCCCTCCCCGCGTTCGCGTCAGCCCACGAACCGGGGCCCACCTCCCACACCAGCATCTCGACGCCGCTCGTACCCGTTGATCGCGACGCGCTGTCCTCCTCCGCGTCCGCCGACGCCAGCACAGAGACCACCGCACCGTCGACCGAGACCGAGGCCCCGTGGTACACCTCGCTGCAAGACAAGACCCGAGGGCTGCAAGAGACGGTGAAGGGTGTGAAGGGAACCGTTGCATCGTACACCGACCAGGTGAACAAGGTGCTCAACGACACCCCGCTCGCCCAGTACCGCGCCTCTGGCACCATCGAAGACTACACTTGGAAGTTCGACCCCATGGTCGTGAAGGCAGACCCCTACCTGCTCACACGCATCAACAAGTTCGGTGCCGGCGTCACGGTCGACGCGGCGGTGCTCAAGGCCAGCATCGAGAAGCACGACGTGGTGGGCGGATTCGACCGCTCGCAGGGGTTGCGCGCCGACATCCACGCGCGCTACCAGTACGGCCTGGGCTCGCGTCTCGACCCCGTGGGTGCGGTGGGCGACCCGAACATCGCCGGCTTCGCCGGACCGCGGGTCGAGGCGTTCCAGCGCTGGCAGAGCCGCGAAGGCGACTGGAAGCAGACCTACGAGTTCAACCTCGGCGCCTCGCACGACCTCCCGTCGTCGACCTCGATGGCCTACGTGCGAACCGTGCAGCGATTCGAGAACGGCGAGATCACGAAGAGCCTGCTGGGCTCGGGCTCGCGCCTCAACATCGAGCTCGAGGAAGGCCTGCAGCGCAACTGGGGTGCGGGCAGCACCAACGTGTACTACCGCGCCTTCGCTGGCGCCACGAAGCCCGTCTCGTTCAAGGCGTTCGGGCACGACGTGAAGGTCGACGTGGAAGCCGGCCTGCAGGCGCAGGGCAACCTGGGCGGCGGACGTGACGTGAAGCCCGTGGTGCGCGCTCACACGCACTGGTAGCCTTGTCTGGCCGACAACAGCCGCCAGCATGAAAAGAGACCGCGTGAAACGCGGTCTCTGAGGCCCAGCCCACACGAAGCGTCGCTCAGCGCGCGCCGAGGCCTCCGATGTAGGGCTTGTTGTCGCGGCCGATGACATAGGGCGTGCCGCTGCTGGCGCTGATGGCCTGGGCCTGAGGAGCGCCATAGGGCAGCCAGTTGCCCTGATAGTAGAAGACGCCGTTGTCGCTGCCCACGATCCACGGCGTGGTTCCCGTCACGTCGATGTCCTGACCCTTCTGATCCTTGAGGCGGCCCCAGTCGCTGCCGTTGCAGTCGAAGATGGAGCCATCCATGCCCACGAGGAACACGCGGCTACTGTTGGCCACCGCGAGGCGAGTGCCCTTGAACGTGTTGCTGTAGCGCTTCCACTCCGCGCCGGTCCACTGGTAGATCTTGTTGTCGGTGCCCAGGCACCAGCCGCCGTTGAGGTTGACGCTGATGTCGATGGCGCTCTGCGTGCCGATGCGCAGCCATCCCTGACCACTGAAGCGGTAGACCCCCTGGTCTGTCGAAACGACCCAGGGCTGGTTGTCGTCGCCCACCGAGATGCGGGTGGCCGAGATGCTTCCGGGGGCGGGCACGAACTTCGCAATGCGCCCCGGGGCAGGCTTGGGCGCCGTGTAGACCTTGTTGTCGGTGCCCACGATCCAGATGGCGCTGCCAGAGACGCTGATGTCGATGGCGTGGATGCCGCTGAGGGGGCTCCACTGCTGGGCGAACGCCGGAACCATCAGGGCGAGGACGAGCACGATGCTCGCAAGGGCTCTCTTCATGACTTCTCCTGTGAAGGTCGGATTTTGGGTTCGCCTGCGTTTCCCACGACACAAGGCCTTTCCTGCCGAAGCGCCCGCCTGCTTGACCCTGCCTTCACGCATCTTCTCCCCGCTCGAGCACGCGTCTCACAAAAGGGTCACGACCGCGACCGGCGCGCTCGAGGCGCCGTACATGCTCCCACTCCAGCTGGCGCAGCTGCGTGTCCCACTCGCGGCGGAACCGCGGCGAGCCTCGGCGCGCGTCGATCTCAAGCCGACAGCGCACGAGGTCGGCCGTGAGCGTATCGAGCGTGGCCTGGCGCATGAAGACAGCGGCCATGGGCGAATGCCACCAGAGCACATCGAGGGCTCGCCAGACGCGCTCGAGCGAGCGCCTCGCCGATTCGATCAGGGTTCTCAAGGATGCCCACCTCCCCCGCGCGACTGCCTCTGCGTTCATCTGCGCGCCTTCCAGTACGAACACGGTAGCACGGGCATGATGACAAATGCTGTCGCAAGGAGAACGACACCGCCAGGCGCAAATCCACATCCATGACAGAATCACGCGTCACAGACGACCTCCTCCGCTTCCTCGCCGCCTCTCCGACCCCGTACCACGCCGTCGAGAGCGCCATCGCACGCTTGAAGGAGGCCGGCTTCTCCGCGCTCCGGGAAGCTGACGGGTGGTCGCCCCTCGCACCCGGCCGCTACTACGTCGCCCACGCGGACAGCGCACTTGCGGCCTTCGTGATCCCTCCGCACCAGGTACACGCCGTACACCTCATCGGCGCCCACACCGACAGCCCGAACCTGCGGCTGAAGCCAGCCCCTCCATTCGCAAAGGAGGGCTATCTGCAGATCGGGGTCGAGGTCTACGGGGGCGCACTGCTCAACACGTGGCTCGATCGCGATCTGGGCATCGCGGGCCGCGTGACGATGAACGAAGCGGGTCGGGTAACCACCCGCCTTGTTCGCTTCGACCGCCCCCTGGCACGAGTTGCCCAGCTGGCCATCCACCTCGACCGCGAGGTGAACGAGAAGGGGCTTGTGCTGAACCGCCAGAGCCATCTTGTCCCCATCCTCGGCCTGGGAGAGCACCCCGACGCGCTGAGAGCGCTGTGCGCCTCCGCCCTCGACATCGACGGCACATCCATCACGGGGCTCGATCTGATGCTGCACGACCTCACCGCGCCCGCGCGCGGAGGTCTCGACGGCGAGTTCATCTGGTCGGCCCGCCTCGACAACCTGGCCATGTGCCACGCGGCCGTCCACGCGCTGATCGAGACCGCCGGCCTGGAAGGCGACACGATACGCATGGCCGTGCTCTTCGATCACGAGGAGGTGGGAAGCCAGAGCCACGCAGGCGCCGGCTCCGGGCTCCTCCCCCGTCTGCTGGAGCGCATCACCCTCGCACTGGGGCACGACCGCGAGCGCCACCATCGCACGCTCGCCGCCTCGCTCTGCCTCTCTGCCGACATGGCCCACGCCGTGCATCCGAACTATCCAGACCGGCACGAGCCCAACCACAAGCCCGTCATCAACGGAGGCCCCGTGGTGAAGGTGAACAGCCAGCAGCGATACGCCACGTGTGCCCGCACGGCCGCCCTCTTCCACCGGCTGTGCGCCGAAGCCGGCGTGCCAAGCCAGAGCTATGTGCACCGCACCGACCTGGCCTGCGGAAGCACCATCGGCCCCATCACCTCGACCCTGCTCGGCATCGCCACCGTCGACGTGGGAAATCCGATGCTCTCGATGCACTCCGCGCGCGAGATGGGGGGGAGCCGCGATCCCGCAATGATGACCGCGGCGATGGCACGCTTCCTCGCACTGACATCGGGCGCTCTCGGCTGAGGCGATCAGTCAGACGCGAGGGCAAGCCCTTCCACGAAGCGGCACGCATCACGCGCGTGTCGCTCGAGCCGCTCGAAGATCGCTGTCGAACCACCCTGCGCGTCGAGTGCGTCGAGCTCTTCCAGGGCGAGGGCGTCTGCCACAGCGCTGCCGGCCTGAAGCAGTCCGAAGCAGTTCTTGATGTCGTGGGCCGCCCGGCGCGCACCTTGCAGATCGCAGAGGTCGCGGGCGCTGCGCAGCTGCGTCATCGCCGTCTCCAGGGTCTCGATGAACACGCCGCTGATGCGACGCATATGCGGTGCGTCCTCTCCCGCCCATTCTCGCAGGCGAGCGGCGTCAAAGCTCGGCTCTTCGCGGGGGGAGGATGTAGACGAAGCGTCGGGAGACATGGCGCCCGGCCAATTAGACGCGCGACCCGCGCTTCCTCCCCAGTGAGCCGCTCACCTGCGGCATGGCAGGAGGTCGAGCGGTCTGTGAGAAACGATGCGCCCTTCCGCGCCCCCACCGCCAGTGGTCGCGAGTCACACCACACACAGGAGGTCTCCCCCTTGTCACTTCACGACAGCCTCGACAAGACCGCGGTCATCGACAAGCTCAACCAGATCCTCGAGTGGGAGCTGGCCGGCGTCGTCCGCTACACCCACTACAGCATGATGGTCTTCGGTCACGCCCGCATCCCCATCACGTCATACTATCGCGGCAAGGCCCAGGAGTCGCTCACCCATGCGCAGGTCGCGGGTGAGATGGTCACGATGCTCGGCGGCCATCCGTCGCTCAAGATCGGTCCGCTCCTCGAAACAGAGAAGCACAACATCGACGACATCCTGCGCGAGTCGTACGAGCACGAGCGCGCTCACCAGAAGCACTACTACGATCTCCTCACCCTGGTGAAAGACCGCTCCATCTGCCTCGAGGAGTACTGCCGCAAGGCCATCGCCGAGGAAGACCTGCACATCAGCGAGATCGACAAGATGCTGCGCCGCCCAGGTCAGACCGAGCAGGCCACCGCCTAGGCGAAGAAAGGGCGCTCGCGCTCAGGTTCGATCGGCGGGTGGGGCATAGCGGGCAAAAAGGGCGTCGCCCTTCGAGACCGAGGCCCCCTCTTTGAGCCAGCCCCAGTTCGCCCACACGTCGAGACGCCCGCTCGCGCCGGCTTCGTCGCCCGCGAGCGCGGCGGTCTCCTCGCCAAAGCCCAGCCGGTTCCACAGCTCGGCCATGCGAACCGGCATTGCGGGCCAGAGCAGCAGCGAGGCGATGCGAACCGCCTCCGCGCAGTCGTACAGCACCGCCCCCACCCGCGGCAGGTTGCTCGGTTCCTTGGCCATCTTGAAGGGCTGGGTCTTCTCGATGTACCCGTCGACCGCGCGCACCAGTGACAGGGCCGCGCCGAACGCACCCGACAGATCGACCTGCGCCATGGCCGCGCGGTACGCATCGACCGCGCGAGCCGCCAGCCGGGCCAGCGGCTCACCCTCGCCCTCATGCGCCCCCGGCGCGGGCAGACGCCCCTCGAAGTAGCGGCCCACCATGTTGGTGACGCGACTGGCGCAGTTCCCCACGCCATTGGCCAGCTCGCTGTTGTAGACGTCGATGAACCGCGCTTCGGAGAAATCGCTGTCAACGGCCTCGAGCGGACCCTGTGTCGCGAGGAACCAGCGGAACGCATCGACGCCGAAGCGCTCGCAGTACGCCTCGATCTTCTCCAGATCGATGAAGTTCCCCAGCGACTTGCTCATCTTCTGGCCCTCACTGATCCAGAAGCTGTGCGCGTAGATCTTATGGGGAAGGCGCATCCACTCGTTGCCCGGCACCTTCTGCAGCGCCATGATGAGGGCAGGCCAGATCACCGCG
>RGZZ01000313.1 GCA_010028905.1 Pseudomonadota bacterium
GCGCGTGCGCGAGGCCATCGCTGATGACGGACGTCTGCTTCTCCTTGAGATGGTGATTCCCGATCACCACGGACCCTATCACGGCAAGATCCTCGACCTCGAGATGCTGGTTCTCACCGATGGGGGGCGTGAGCGGACCGAGGAAGAGTTCCGCGCGCTGCTGGCCCAGGCGGGCTTTGAGCTCACCCGTGTGGTGGCGACGCCGGGGCCGATCTGCGTCGTGGAGGCGCGCCCTCGGTAGCGCCTGTGGTTGGGGTTGGAATCCGGAGGTCAGTCTGGGATTCGGCGTCGATGTTCGGGCGTGGTTTCGGTCGAACAGCGGCAAGCTGACTTCGTATCGACGATTTCTAGCGTAGCGTTCGGTGGTTCTAGTGCCGAACAGCAGCGCGGAATCGGTATGCCTCACTCTGCCTCGAGCTGCTCGATGTCGCGTGCCAGCGCCTCCACGTCGAGTCGCAGGGTTCCTCGGTACACGCCACGGATGCGTCGCTGACCATCGATGAGCAGCAGGTTCTCGGTGTGCATCGCCTCCCGCTTCGGCCCCACGTCGCCGGCGGGATAGGTGAAGTAGGCGGTGCGCATCACTGCGTCGATGTCGCGCAGATCGCCGGTGAGCAGGCGCCATCGTCGCCCGTCGACCCCGTTCGTTCGCGCGTAGCGGGCCAGTGCGGACACGCTGTCGCCGGTGACGCTGTGGCTGGCCAGCTGCACGCGCGGGTGTCGGGCCATGCGTTTCTGCAGCCAGCCCAGGTTCTGGGTGTTCGAGGCGCAGATGCCGTTGCAGGTGGTGTAGAAGAACGAGACCACGGTGATCTTGTTGTCGAGGTGGCGCGCCTCGAACGGGCTTCCGCTCTGGTCGATGAAGCGGAAGTCGCCCACGCGATGGGCCTCCTTCACGTTCCACGAAGGGGTGAACGTGGCATTTGCGTAGAACGGCAGCGCTTTCGGTGCGCTGCAGGTCGTTTGCCTCTCGAGGAGAGTGCAGGGTCCGGCGCCGAGAACGTCCTGTGCCGCGCGCGATGGCTCGGTCCACAGAAGGCCGGCGATGGCGACGGCCAGGGCCGTGCCGAGGGTGAGGCTCCACTTCATCGGCTGCACTCCTTCTTTCCGCGCAGCCCGTAGCGCGCGTTCCCCAAGGCCAGGTAGCTGGCGCGCACCACGCCGTCGGCGCGCCACACGCGCTGCATGCCCACCTCTACTCCGTGCACGTACTGCCAGCGCCCTACAATGGGGCAGCCCGAGCGGTCGGCCCACTCGTAGGCCGCGCCTTCGCTCAGATCGTCGTGGAAGGTGGCGCAGAAGCGGGGACGTCCGCTGCGAGGGTACCAGGCGGCGTGGGTGCCCTCTCTCTTGCTTGCCTTCCAGGTGCGGCGCTCGAGCACGGTGCCGTCGTGGTCGAAGCGCAGGCTCTCCCCGTCGCGAAGCCCTTCGCGATAGGCGGTCGAGGCGACGATGTGGCGATTGGCCGCCCGCTCCACGACCACCCCGGTCAGCGGGAGGCCGTTGCGCAGCAGCCGCCCATCGGTGAGGCTGAGGCGGGCGTCGGTGGACTCGATTGTGGCCGGGAGGGCGCCCCAGCCCAGGGTCATGGCGAGAACCACCAGGCCGGACACGATCCGTGGGGCCTTCATCGCGAGATGCTCCCCGGTGTTCCGTAGTAGGCCCCGCCGTTGATGTACGGATCTTCGGCGGTCACGTGGTAGTGGTAGATGCCCGACGGATAGTCGGCGGTGGCGCCGACGTGGCCGTGATAGCTGTCGAGCATCGCGTTGGTGACGGTGGCGCCGTTCTCGACGGGCCCGTAGACCGGGAAGCCGTCGGCCAGGAAGCCCACCAGAGCGCTCTTGCCGTTCTGCTGGGTGAGGTAGGTCGGCTCGACGTGGTAGTGGTAGGTGGTGTTGGCCGGGTGGCCTTCGTACTGGTCGAAGGTGTCGATCTCCGAGGTGAGCGCCTGCCCGCCCCCGTTGTACTGGTTGAAGATGGCCACGCCGTTCACGCTGATGCCGATGGGCCCGAGGCTGGTGGGCTGGTGATCACTGGCTTGCGCAGGGTTCAGGGGGATGCGGAACGTGAGGGTCTGCGCCTGGATCGAGCCAGGGTTCTGGAAGAAGTTCGGGTTGCTGCCGGTGTAGGGTTCGTACATCGACGAGGTCACCGGCCAGTAGCAGCTGCGGTGGTTGGGCAGGTCGTCGGTCTCGAGCACCACGGTGCTCCCGCTCACGCTCACCCGCACATTCGATGTGAACTTGCTGAACACGGCGGGCAGCGATGATGTGGAAGTGCTCGTCGTTGACGTGCCGCTCGTCGACGAAACGCCGCTGCTCGCAGTGGGCGACGTGCTCGAGGCGGCGGCGAGCGACGCACTCGACGTGGTTCCTGACGTGCCTGCGGTGCCTCCTCCTCCTCCTCCGCCGCAGCCGGCCACGGCGAGCACGGCGAGTCCGTTGATGAGTGCGGTGAGCACGTGATGACGCATGAAGACTCCTTCCTCGAACGGGAGAGTGACAGCGGGTGACGCGGCGCCTGTTCGGCCAGGTCGATCATCTGTTTGGAGCCCATCATCGTCGATGGTCGTATGAAAAGCTGTGTCAGTTGTTTCGGAAATGTAAAGGTCGGTCGGCGAGGCCTTCGGTGTTCGGTGGAGCCTTCGGTGTTCGGTGGGATTTCACCGAACGGTGCTATCAGGAACGTTGACAAGACGCTAAATGGCCGCTGTTCGGTTAGAATCTGGCCCGAACAAATCGCTTGCGCTGCGTCCATTTTCTAGGATCGTTCGAGCACCTCGGCCGCCGCGCGTCGGGCCGATTCGAATGCCCCCTGAACCCATCCCGGCCAGCGCGAGGTCGCCTCTCCGGCGAAGTGCACGCGGCCGTGCGGAGATGCCAGCAATGGTCGCAGGCCCATCTGGCCGGGGCGAAACCAGGCGCCTCCGCCCCGGGCCCAGGGCTCGGTGTCCCAGCAGGTCGACGCGCCCCCCTCGACGTGGTCGCGCAGCCCCGGCAGAAGCGGCTCAAGGCGGTCAATCGTGTAGTGGATGCGCTCGGCCTCCGCCATCGCCGTGACGCGTCGGGCCTCGTTTCCTCCTGTGTAGCCCACGAGCACGCCGCGCAGCCCCGGCTCTCCCACGGTGAGGTCCCACACCTCGGCGATCTCCTCGTCGGTGGCGTCGAATCCAGAGCGCCCCTGCTCGAGCCAGAACCGCCTGCGGCACTGCAGCGCAACGCGCGACAGCGACGCATAGGGAACGGCCATCACGGCTTCGCGGTGTGCCGCGTCGAGCTCGGGTGCGAAGTGCAGATCGAGCAGCAGGGGCAGCGGCAGGGTGCAGATGACGTAGTCGGCTTGATGCGTCTCGCGACCCGTGGGGGTGTCGGCGTGCACGGTCACACCCTGGCCGTCGTCCTCGATGCGCCGCACGACGCGCCCCAGTCGCAGCTGTCCCGGCAGGCGCTGTGCGAAGGCCTCGGCCAGGCGGTCGTTACCACCCTTTACCTTGAACGCACGCTGTGATGACGCGTCGACGGCCATCGCTTCTAGCCACCAAAGGGCAGACACGCTGTTGGGCCCCTCGCCGACGTGGAACCCGAGCGAGAGCGCACGAATCGCGCCCTCCGAGGCCCCGCGCGCGCGCAGTAGATCGGCGTATCCGATGCCATCGAAGCGCTCCCGCAGGTCCGCCGACGGCCAGCCCGGAGAGAACGGGTCGCCGATCTCGGCGAGCAGGGGAGCGACGTAGCGCTCGGTCAGCTCGTGCAGCGTCAGCGCCCGCTCGTCGGCGTGGAGGGGAAGCTCGTCCGGCCACGCATCCTGCGACCACGGGTGCGCTTCGACATCGTGCCCCACGATGCGCAGCGTGTGCCCCATGTCTGGACGGTCGAACGCAATCAGCGGCAGCGCGAACCTCTCGAGGTAGTGCATCGTGAGGTGGTGGACATCCGGGAAGCGAGTCGCACCCTCTTCGACGTACAGCCCATCGGCGAAATCGCGTCGGGTGCGCACGCGCCCGCCCACGCGGCGCTGGGCCTCGAGAACGGTCACATCGCAGCCCGCCTCCGACAGCTCATAGGCCGCACAGAGCCCGGCCATGCCGGCGCCGAGGTAGAGCGCGACGAAGCGGCGGGTTCCCAGGGCGTTCTCGAGCGGGGCTCCAAATGCGTAGAGCGCAGCGGTGTTGAATCCGAGCTGCAGTAGCGTGCTGTGCAGGAAGAGCGACGTCACCAGCTGCCACCACTGGCCGTTCAGGACCTGGGGGCCATAGAGCCAGAAGCAGTAGCGGTATCCTGGGAACAGGCCTTCCAGGGCGAATGAGAGGAAGGTGGCGATGAGCAGCCCTGCGGTTCCAGAAGCGAGGTCGTCATCGCGCGCGGGCCCTTCAACGACGGCCTGGTCGAGGGTGGCCAGCGTACGCCCCCTGCCGCTGCACGCGGGGCAGCGGGTCGGGCACGCCAGCATGCCGGCCCCCTGGCAGGTCGCACACGAGACGCCAGATGCTCGCCGGTCGCGGCCGCCGCAGCGGTCGCACCAGCGCTGCCCGAGCCCTCGGCAGTCCGGGCAGATGCCGCTGCCCTGGCACGTCACGCAGATCATCGGCGCGATCTACGACGAGGGCGAGGCGCTTCCCCGCCGCTCAGGGGCGAGGTTCGGCGGTCACCGAGGCAGGGGGAGGCGCGGTCTCCTGCCCCTGCTTCTCCGGAGCGCTGGAGATCTGGTGGGTGCCGGTGAGGGCCACGATGACGACACCGATGGCGATGACCCCGGTGCCGAACCAGCGAGCTGGCGTGACCGTCTCGTGCAGCCACCAGCGTGCCAGCACCGTGCCGAGCACGAACGTGAGCGCGGTGAGTGGCAGGGCGAGCGAGAGGTCGGCTTCCGACAGCACCACAAGCCACGTGAAGAAGTAGATCGACATGCACGCGATGCCACCAGCAACATAGGGGTGGGTGAGGGCTCGCCAGAAATAGGTCGCCACCGATCGGACGTCGCTGGCGCCGAGCTCGCCGACGCGGCGCATGCCGATGCTGAGGAGCGTGTCGCCGAATGTGGCTCCGACGACGGCGATGAGGACGAAGGTCAGGGTGCGCACGAAAGCGGGGTCCATCAGGGAGGGGGGCTCCTTCGAGGTGGGCGTTTGCAGGGTCATCGGCCCTGGCCCGCGTGGGGGGGCATGCCTGCGGTGATGAACGCCCGTATGAGCAGCATCACCTTGGTCGCGGCTGAGAGACGGATGCGGCGGCCGTGCACGCGGAACTGCTCGCTCGCAATCTTCTCGAGCAGGGTGCGGTAGATGGCCACGAGGGCGGCAAATCCCGCGCGCGACGCGGGGTCGATGCGTGCAACGAGAGGTGCGGAGCGGGCGTAGTAGTCGCGGGCACGCTCGGCCTCGAACGCCATCAGCCGGCGGAAGCGCTCGTCATCAGGCGGCTGGGTGAGGTGCGCCTCGGTGAGCCCGAAGCGCGCCACGTCGGTCAAGGGCAGGTAGATGCGACCGAGTCGAGCGTCTTCGTCGACGTCGCGCAGGATGTTCGTGAGCTGGAAGGCGATGCCGCACCATTCGGCCATCTGGAGCGCCTCGTCGCTGCCGTCGAATCCGAAGACGTGCACGCACACCAGCCCGACCGTAGAGGCGACGCAGTAGCAGTAGCGGTAGAGCTCGTCGAAGGTCTGGTAGGTGGTCTTCTCCAGATCGGTCATGGTGCCGTCGAGCAGCTCGTGGAAGTAGCGCGGTGGTATGGCGTAGCGACGGACGGCGTCGCTGAACGCCGGCCACGTCGGTCCCAGGGTCGCCGCGCGGGACGGATCGGAGATCACCAGGTCGAGGCTGGCACGCCAGCTCTCGAGGGCCTTGCGCTTCTCTTCGGGGGTGCCGGCCTCGTCGGAGTAGTCGTCGCATGCACGGAAGAAGGCGTAGATGGCCGAGAGGGCGTCTCGGCGCTGGCGGGGCAGGAGGCGGAACCCGTAGTAGAAGTTGCGCGCCTGGGTTCGCGCGATCTGGTCGCAGTGCCGGTACGACTGCGCGAGATCGAAGGTCTGGGT
>RGZZ01000314.1 GCA_010028905.1 Pseudomonadota bacterium
TCACAAGCCAGGGACTCACCATCGGTGAGGTCGCCGCGATGGGGCGGCCCGCGCTGCTGGCACGGCAGGCAAGTCGCAGCGCCCCCGCACGCCCCTCGCCGGTTCGTGCGCTCAGCGTCGTTTCACAACCGCGGGCGCCCGAGGTCAGCGCGGCGCTCATTCGCAGTGCCATGGTGCTCGACGAAGAGGGAATTCGCGCGGCACTCGACGACGGGTTCAGCCACTTCGACGAAGCCCGTGTGATAGACGAGGTCATCACCCCAGCGCTCACCGAGGTCGGTGCCTTGTGGGCAGAAGGGCGCATCAGTGTCGCGTCAGAGAAGATCCTCTCGCTCATCGTGCGCCAGCGACTTCTGGCACGCATCGAGGCGGCCTCGCACGAGGTAGACCCTTCGAGAAGCCCGGTGATCTGCGCGTGCGTCGAGCCGGAAGCCCACGACATCGGCGCGCTCGTGCTGTCGCTCGCGTTGCTTCGAGCCGAGGTGCCGGTGCTCTACCTGGGACCAAGCATCCCGTTCGACGACCTCGACACGGCCTGCCATCTGCGCAACCCCGCCGCCGTCTGCCTGTCATACAAGACCGGGGAGAACATCGCATCCAGCACAGCGCGCCTAAGCGATCTCGTACGGCGCCATCCGACGGTGCTCTTCATCGTCGGCGGCGCCGGGGTCGAGACAGCCGCGGTCACGGACCTCTCAAACCTGCGATTCTCGCAGCACACACCGCTCTCTGACGTCGTGCAAAAGGTCGTGCAGCACGTGGGGTCTGGCCTGCCCGAACAGTCGAGGCGCCGGTTGACTCAGTTTCCGTAGGGGTTCGAGGTCGGGTAGCTCATGTTGGGCGGAATCACGTTCAACGTCTCATTGAGGTTCTGAGGGCCCTTGCGGCTCTGGGCCTGATCGATGGCCTGCTGGATCTGGTCGATGGCGCTGCCTCCAGCGACCGCATCGAGATCTCTTTCCGACAGGGGGTTGCTGCTGGGTTCCTGGCTCATGGCATGCTCCTCGTGCGTTTTCTCGATCGACTGATTCTGCGCCACGTACGACAAAACCTCGACGTCCCTTCCGCCATCCTTGTTCCCCCAGACCGCGCGGCCTTCTGCGTTCGCGGGAAGACGCCACGTCTGTCGCGAATCCACCTGGCAGCGACATGCCGAAAGATCTGACATGACCGACGAAACCGGGCCCATCGACGCCGAAGAGGAACAGGTGGGGGCGCCCTCCTCACCGCCAGGGAGGAGCAGAAGCATCATCGCGGCCAGTCTCGGCGTCCTGCTGGTGCTCGAGGTCATCTCGCTAACACGGGTTCTCGTGACTCGCCCCGCGGTCTCACCACTTCCCACGACCGCGGCGCCCGCGGCATCCCCCGCAGCATATCCCTCCTCAAAGACCTCCCCCCATCCCTTGGCCACTCCTCTGGCCTCACCACTCCCCAGCGCAGCGCCGCGCTGAAACTGCCACGCCGTCGGCCCAACTGTTGAAAATCGACCGATAAACCCGTACCTTTAGCGCACACCTCCATGACTGCATCGCCAGATGGCCTTCCCACCCGCTCCGCCACGGCCACGCCAGAAACGGCGCGCCCCCCTCGCGCCACGGCTCGGGTCGCCCTCGTCAGACCGCCGACCTTCCAGATCCTGGGAAGCCTGAGCTACTTCGGGGCCGTGCCCCCCATCGGCCTCGCATACATCGCCGCCGTGCTGCGCGATGCTGGCCACGAGGTGACGGTCATCGATGCTCCAGGCGAAGCACCCACCCAGGTGGAGCGCGTTGCTGACGTCGTGTCGCTGTTCCAGACAGGGCTCACCCCTCGTCAGATCGTGGAGCGCATCCCCGCTGACACCGACATGGTCGGAATCACACACATGTTCCTGCACGAATGGCCGGTGGTGCGTGCCATCGCGGAGGAGGCGCGACGTCAAAGACCATCCGCCATCATCGTGATCGGTGGAGAGAACGCCACCGCCTACTGGCGCCGCATCTTCGATGAATGTGGCGCCGTCGACGCCTGTGTCGTCGGCGAGGGAGAGATGACCGCGCTCGAGATCTGCGCGCGAGCGGCGAGCGGCACGTCACTTCAGGGCACGCCTGGACTGGTTCTTCGAGACCAGCAGAACGCCACCCCTCCGACAACGCGGCAGCGCATCACCCATCTCGACACCTTGCCCCTCCCCGCCTGGGACCTCTTCCCCATGGAGGGCTACTTCCGGGCGCACGACGCCTTCGGCGTGCACCGCGGACGCTCCATTCCCATGCTGGCCACGCGGGGCTGTCCATTCCAGTGCACCTTCTGCTCCTCTCCCACGATGTGGACGACGCGATACGTCACCCGACCCCCTCGAGACGTGGTCGACGAGATCCGCACCTATGTCGAGCGGTATCACATCGAGAACGTCGACTTCTGCGACCTCACCGCGATCATCAAGCGTGACTGGATCCTCGCGTTCTGCGAGGCACTGCGGCAGAGCGGCCTCCGAATCACATGGCAGCTGCCCGTCGGAACCCGCTCGGAGGCCCTCGACGGCGAGGTGCTGCGGGCCCTTCGCGCGAGTGGATGCAGAAACGTCACGTACGCACCCGAGAGCGGTTCCGAGCGACTGCTCCGACGAATCAAGAAGCGGGTTCGCCTCGATCGGCTCATGGGTTCCCTGAAAGAGGCAATCGAAGCCGGGCTCGTCACTCGGGTGAACATCATCATCGGTCATCCCGATGAGACCCGCGCAGATGTCTGGGAGAGCGCAAAGCTCCTCTGGAAAGCCGCGTGGATGGGCTGTCACGACACGGCCGTGATGATCTTCGCCCCCTATCCAGGCAGCGAGGACTATGCCATCCTCGAACGTGAGGGGCGCGTCGGCCACGAACCAGAAGACGACTTTCTCGCACTTGCGCGCTCGGGGAGGAGCTCTCGCACATTCTGCCGTCACATGGGCTGCCGCGAGCTGCTCATCATCCAGTTCACCCTGCTGGTGATGTTCTACGGTCTCGCATACGTGCGCAGACCCTCTCGAATCCTCGATCTGGTGGGCACGCTGCTCACGGGCAAGGAGCAGACACAGGTCGAACAGCTGGTGAGAACCAAGATCACGCAGGTCAGACAAGCCCTGGGAGACCTCGTGCGGTCGCTCAGCGCCACGCAGGCCACCGTGAACCGACGACCAGAGCGCCCCGACGAGGCTCGAGGCCGCTCGCGCTCGGGCCTACCCCCCAGCTGACCCCTGCTCGAACAGCCGAAACCCGGCCTCAAGCGCCGCAAGGTTGGTCTCACGGCTGTCTCTGGGAACCCGCAGCAACACGGCCTGACGTACCGCATCGTCGCTCAGGCACTGCGTAAGACGGGCGATGACGCCGAGTCCCACGATCGTGGCGGCGATGGGGGGAGCGCCGCTCTCGAGCGCGGCACGGGCAAGCGGAAGGCAGAGAAGCCGCACCCCCTTTGGTGCTTCGGAGAGCGACACTGCGGCCTCCTCCGCGACGATGGTGCCCCCCGGCCGCACGTGGACCGCGTGCTCGTCAAACGCATCCTGGACCAGGGCGAGAAGCAGATCAGACCTCTCCACCACGGGGTGATCGATGGGCGCGTCACTGATGATCACCTCGGACATGCTCGGGGCGCCCCGGACAAGCGGGGCATACGACTGGGTCTGCACGGCATCGAGACCGCCGAAGATGGCGGCCGCCTCACCCAGTATCATGCCCGCAAGGATCAGTCCTTGTCCCCCGACACCCGCCAGTCTCACGTCGTAGCGAATCGCGATGTTCTCCTCTGCATCCGCACGGGGGTGCACCGGCACCGACACGCGCGCTGACTTGTAGGATGCTTCCATTCCCATTCCCGTCTCCCCTCCGCGCCGGCGCCGGAGGGCAGGGGACCACGGTAAGCGGCAGAAGAGACACCGACCCACCTTGACGTGGGTAGACACCAAATGAGGAGGCCCTCCATGCCACAGACCATCTCTGCATCTGACCTTGCCGCGCGACACGCAGCCGGAGACGCCATCGTGCTCATCGACGTGCGCACGCCAGCCGAGTTCGCCGAGACGAGGGTCGCCTTCGCACGCAATCACCCGCTCGACAGTCTCGACGCAGCGGCCCTCTCGGCACAGGCCACAAACGCGGGCGCTCCGCTGTACTTCGTCTGCAGATCCGGCGGTCGCAGCATGCGTGCCTGTCAGCAGGTTGCCTCGGCAGGTGGCCTGCACGTGGTGAACGTCGAAGGAGGCACAGCGGCGTGCGCCGAGGCCGGACTGCCCATGGCGCAGGGGTGACGCCCAGGGGGCCGGGCTGGCTGCGCAGGGCGAGATGAGCGCCCCGGCGTCTCCGAGCGGGCAGCAGCGTGATGCGCCCTGGATGCGCGACACCATCGACCGTCTGCTTGCACAGACGCAGTCGACGCCCTCGGGGCTCTCGTCATCCGACGCCAGCAGACGTCTGGCTCGAGACGGCCCGAACGCCGTGCGGGATCGACGCCGATCGGTGGTGGTCGACCTCCTCTCTCGCTTCCTGCACCCCCTGGTGCTCATGCTCATTGCGGCAAGCCTCTTGTCGGTTGCCACGGGAGACGTCGAGAGCAGCGCCGTCATCATCTCGATGGTGGCGCTCAGCGCAACCCTCGACTTTGTGCAGGAGCACCGAGCCGCTCGCGCCGCGAGAGCCCTCGAGACACGGGCTGGCCTGCGGTGCTCAGTGCTGCGCGACGGGTCGTGGGGAGAGGTGCTCCAGGAAGATCTGGTGTGCGGCGACGTGTCACGCATCTCGGCCGGAGATCTCATCGCGGCCGACGGTCGCCTTCTCTGCGCCAGCGACTTCTTCGTGAACGAGGCGCTGCTGAGCGGAGAGGCCTTCCCCGTCGAGAAGGCGCCACAAGGCACCCAGGCGACGGGGTCATCGCAGAACGACCTTGACGACATCGTGTTCAAGGGAACGGCGGTGGTGAGCGGAAGCGCCACCTATCTGGTATGCCGCACAGGCCCCCAGACCGTGCTCGGTCGCCTCGCAGGCGCGCTCTCCGGGCGCCCGCCCCCCACCGCATTCGAGCTCGGGACCCACCGCTTCGGCCTGCTCATCATGCGAACCACCGCCTTCCTGACGCTTGCTGTGCTGCTGGTCAACGCCGCGCTGGGCCGCCCCTGGCTCGAGTCGTTCATGTTCTCGGTCGCCCTGGCGGTGGGGCTGACGCCAGAGCTTCTTCCCATGGTGGTCTCCGTGACCCTTGCGCGAGGGGCGCTCAGAATGGCCCGCCAGCGTGTACTCGTGAAGCAGCTCGCCGCGATCCAGAACCTGGGCAGCATGGATGTGCTCTGCACAGACAAGACCGGCACCCTCACCGAGGCGCGCGTCGAGCTCGAGCGCCACCTCGACGCAAGGGGACGCGAGAGCGAGCGCGTGCTGCTGCTGGCCTACCTCAACAGCTGGTTCGAGAACGGGATCCGAAGCCCCCTCGATGAGGCCATCCTGGCCCACGAGCACCTCTCCACCGAGGGATGGACGAAGATCGACGAAGTGCCGTTCGACTTCGAGAGACGTCGGGTCTCGGTTCTCATCGAGAAGGACGGGCATCGCGTGCTCATTGTCAAGGGCGCAGTCGAAGACGTCCTGAGGCTCTCCATCGAGGCCGAGAGCGGGGGCGAGACCACTCCACCGCGGGAGGGGATCGATGGCGCGCTCCGAGAGCAGATCACAGCGCGGTTCGAGCGCCTGGGTGAGCAGGGCTTTCGCGTTCTCGGCATTGCCTGGCGCGAGGTCGAGGCCAACCGGACACACGCTGTGGTCGATGACGAGAGATGTCTCGTCTTCGCAGGCCTGGCCGCATTCCTCGATCCCCCGAAGCCGTCGGCCGCAGCGGCCCTGTCCGCGCTTGCCTCAAGTGGCGTGGAGGTGAGGATTGTCACCGGAGACAATGAGCGGGTCACTCGTCACGTATGCAAGCAGCTGGGCATCGACGTGGGGAGCGTGCTGAGCGGCGACGAGATCGGCCGGCTCGATGACGA
>RGZZ01000315.1 GCA_010028905.1 Pseudomonadota bacterium
GCGGCGCACCTCGACGATGAAGCGGTCGAAGTCGTCGACCCGCAGCTGACCGAGGCGCGGGTACTCCATGTCGATGACGACATAGAACACGGTCGCCAGAGCCAAGGTGTAGCACAGCGCGTGCATCCAGTGGAAGCGCTGACTCGCCGACATGGCGAACCCCGCGAGCAGAGAGCTGGCCAGGGCAACGGCGTAGAGCATCACGAACACCACCGTCGGCGGATGCATGGAGGCCGCACTGGTGCGTGTATTGGTGATGTCGAACATGGCATTGAGCGCGGGGAGCAGCAACGCGGTCGATGGGCCAGACATGCGCTTCGACCGCGACACCGCGTCGATGGCGCGGTCCCAGATCTGGCGCTGCACTGCGCTCGAGGCATCGAGGGCCGCCTGCGTCGAGACCTCGTCACCCACGTGCTTGTAGGCCTCGAGGCGCAGATCGACGTGCTGGCGGAACAGACGACGCAGCTCCGGCTGGTACTCGGCATCAACCGTGTCGATGCGAAGCCACGCCGTGCCGATGTCATTCGCCTCCTCGACGATGAGGGCGCGGCGAGCATCGAAGCGCGTCGCGGCGCCAGAAAAGGCGAACGCAAGCAGCAGGCCGAGCAGGGCGAGCACCGCCCCCTCCACGTTCGAGGTGCCGCTGGTGGCGTTCTCGCCCTCTTTGACGCGCCAGCGCTGCCCCACCCGCCGACCGACGTCGAGGCAGCCGAGCATGCCCAGGAACAGCAGCAGCGACAGCAGGCTGAACGTGAACGTGTTGAGCATGGGGGCGACCTCCTCGAGATGATCGCGGCCGGAGCCACGCGGCGACGGCGGAGCCGGGCTCCGCCAGAATGGGCAGGGACACTTCCCCACATCCCCAGAATCGCCTGCGCGCCACGCCCTGCCGTGCCTCTTCTGTCGCGACGGGGGTACACGAAGAGGAGGTGCAGGCCCAGACCTCAAATCGAGCAGTCGCTACGAACGCACATCTCCACGAGAAAGGCCCTCTTCCCATGTCATCGCACCCCTTGCTCGCGCTTCGCGCACGCATCTTCATCGCCGCGCTCTGCGGCGCGCTCGCCATCAGCGCCGCGCACGCCGAGAAGCCGAGGTTTGCGTCCTTCCCCGGGCCGGCCGTCACCGTCACCGCAAAACCCGGCAGCAAGGCCTGGGCGGCCGCCCCCATCGCCATGAGCTGGGACAGCCTGAAGCTCTGCCAGTACGACCTGACCCGTGTCGAGAAGAGCGAGGGCATCTTCCACTTCGTGACCGACGACATCCGCGTGCCCGGCGCCTTCATCGTCGCCGCGAAGGCTTCGACAGGGCTCAAGCCCGGCACCGCCGTCATGGTGAGCACGTACGTGACGAGCGCATACGGGCGCGTGGCCGCCATCGAGAGCGGCAAGGCGAAGGTCGCGTTCTCGTGGGCCGGCAAGATCCAGACCCAGCCGTTCGCACTCACCGAGGTCCTTCCCATGACCGGCGCGCTCTCCTTCGGGCAGCCCGTGGCCTACAGCGAGGGGAGCGCGTGGAAGGCGGGGCGCCTGGTCTACAGCGACAAGGCCAGATCATGGGTGCTGGGCTTCATGGGCAAGCCCACCCAGGTCGCCACCTCAGCGCTTCGCCCCGTCGCGGCGAAGATGTTCAAGGCCGGCGACAAGGTCTGGATCGAGTGGGTGGGCGGGTACAAACCCGGAACGGTGAAGGCCGTGCTGAGCGGCGGCGCTGGATACTCGGTTCAGTACGATGGGCAGAGCAAGGCCGAGAGCAAGTCGTGGGCCGAGGTCACCACGCCGATCGAATGATGGAGCCAGGCACGCACGAAGCGCCGTCACCGCCCGAGGACGGCCCCATCCCGTGGGGATGCTGGGCCATCTTCGTCACGTGCGCGGCCATGTTCGCCTGGGAGACGGCGGCCGGGGGCTCACAGAAGATCGACGTGCTGATGCGCTTCGGCGCGAACATCGGAAGCTACACCCTGCAGGGAGAGTGGTGGCGGCTGTGGGGAAGCACCTTCCTGCACATCGGGCTGCTGCACCTGGCGGTGAACATGTACTCGCTTCGCGTGGTCGGACCAACGCTCGAGGAAGCCCTCGGCACCCCGGCCTTCCTTGCGGTCTACGCGGTCGCCGGGCTCACCGGCTCGCTGGCGTCTGCCTGGTTTCACCAGCAGAGCCCGGTGATCTCAGCGGGGGCCTCGGGCGCCCTGTTCGGACTGTTCGGCGCCGTGGCCTGGCTGGTGTACGCTCGACGCAACCGCATCGCGCCGGAGGACCGCGCCCGCGTCATTCGCTCGATGCTCGCGCCCATCGTGATCAACCTGGTCATCGGTGCTGGCGCAGGCTTCGACAACGCCGCGCACGTAGGCGGCCTGGTGGGCGGCACCCTGGTGGCCATGCTGCTCATCGCGCCCGCAGTACACCCGCTGCTCGGGAACGAGTTGGTCTCGACGATTCTCCTCACCATCGGAGCGATGCCCTTTGCCAACGAGGCCTGGGTGGCCTATCGTGCCTGGAAGATGTACAGCTTCATGCAGTAGGCCGCGATGAACGGCTGCTCATGGATTCCCAGGCACCCGCTTGCGTTCTCTCCGAAGTTCGTGTACGCTCGCTGAACAGCCGTAGCCGCTTCGGTGGCGGCGGCTGAAACACATCGAACGGAGAAGACCCATGCGCAAGCACATCGCAACGGTGCTGCTCGTCGCGCTGGCCTTGGTGGCCCTCATCGCCCCAACGCCCGCGCCTGCGGCACAGTCGAAGACCGTGACCCTCAGCGTCACGGGCATGACCTGAGGAGCCAGCTGCTCGCAGCGCGTGTCCGCTGCTTTGAGGAAGATGAAGGGCGTGGTGGATGTCAGAGTCCACTTCGCCGAAAAAGAAGTCGAAGTCGACTTCCAACCCGACGAGACCACCGCCCAGGCGATTGCCGACGCACTCCCGACGGTCACCCACGACCGCTACCACGCCACGGTGAAGAGCGCCGAGTAGTCCTACCGCATGGGCTGGGGCTTCATCCCCGCAGCAGCTGCTTCTGGCATCGAGAAGCCTCAGCCCGTGCCCACACAGCGCACATTCGGCTCCCACACGCCCTCGCCTCGTCGAAGCCCCGCGTCTCCCCCCTGACGCTGCGCGGCTCCGCGGCAACGCTCAAGCCAGCAGCGGCTGACACGACGGGCACACGAACAGCGGGCGCCCGTTGAGTACGCTCCCCTCCACCGCCGTGCCACAGCGCAGACACGGCTTACCGCCACGGCGAAACACATAGTGGCGGGCGGTCTTGCGATGGCGCGCCTCGACCGTGACGCCCGCGGTCTCGTATGAGCGCCGCGTGATCTCGATGAGCGCGCGCCCGAGGGCGAGATGCTGGGCACGACCGTAGTCGGCGGCTTTTCGCAGCGGATGCATGCCGGCCAGGAACAGGGCGTCGCAGCGGATGTAGTTGCCCACGCCGCTCAAGAACGCCTGATCGAGCAGCACCGCTGCAAGCGTGCGACCGCGGAACCGCTTGTCTTCGAGACGGTCCGCCACGCGGCGTGACGTCAGCTTTGCATCGAGCACGTCCGGGCCCACGCGCTGCAAGAACGGATGCTCGGCCACCTCGGCCTCGGTGAGCACCGCGATCTCTGAGGCGCTGTAGAGCAGGGCGGATGCCGTGTCGGTATGCAAGGCCACTCGCAGCTGGCGGTTGGTGCGCGGGGTCTGCCCCCGCGCGACCACATACCATCGCCCCCAGAGCAGGTTGTGGGTGTAGAGATGCAGCCCCCCGCTGAATCGAAAGAGCATGGCCTTGCCGCGCGTGTCGAGCGCTTCGACCCGCTGCCCGACAAGCTCCGGGCCGAACGGGGCCAGGTGAGGAAACGCAAACCACGCCTCAGACAGGCGCTCACCCACGAGCACCTTGGCGATGCGATCGGCCGCACGACGAATCTCAGGTCCCTCCGGCATGCGAGCGCTTTTCGAGACACGGCCCCCAACGCCCTACCGCGTCACGCCAACAGCCCCCCCACCGTGTGCAGGCTCGCCCGATCGATCTCGGTGAGGCGACCCTCTTCCAACGACACCACACGGTGCGCGAGGCTGAAGTAGCGCGCGTCGTGGGTGATCGCCACCACGGCCCGTCCGCGTCGGGCCAGATCGGGCACGATCTCACGGTAGAACACATCCTTGAACTGCGGATCTTGATCGGCCGCCCACTCGTCGAAGAGGTAGATGGGGCGGTCTTCGAGCCATGCCGCGAGCAGCGCCAGTCGCTTGCGCTGCCCGCTCGAGAGCGCAGTCGTGGAGACGACGCCCTGCTCGACACGCACCTTGTGCTGAAGATGCAGCTGCTCGAGGTAGCGACCGGCCCGCTCGTCGAGCCCATCATCGCCCAGCCCGTGCAGCCGCTCGAAGAGATGGAAGTCGGCGAAGACCGCGCTGAAGAGCTGGCGATAGGCGTCGCGCTGCGATTCCTCCACCACGCGCCCATCGACGCGTATCTCTCCCCGTTCTGGCGGGTAGAGCCCGGTCAGCACCTTGCCCAGGGTCGACTTGCCGCTGCCGTTGCCCCCCACCACGAAGATGATCTCTCCGGGTCGAAGGGTGAGATCGACCGGGCCCAGCTCGAAGTGGCGATCATCACGCTCACTGAAGTAGCTGTGCGTGACGCCGCGCAGCTCGATGCACGCGAAGCTCGCGGGCTCGCCCTCGCCGAGATCGCTGCCGTGCGCCGACACCCGTCGCCGCATGCGATCGAGGCGATCGAGGGCCACGCGGGCACGTCCGAGGAACGAGAAGCTCCCCATCAGCGCGGTGAGCGGTCCCATCAGGTAGAGCGTGGCAAGCACGTAGCCCGTGACCAGGCTGGGCGAAGCCGCGCAGGCCGGTCCGAGAACGAACAGGGTGAGACCGATGAGGCCGAGCAGCAGCAGGTGACACCACGCCTGGGCCGTTCCGAGGCGCAGGTCGATGCCCACCGCCACGTCCCTGCGGCGCGCGCTCACGGGAACGAGCTCGTCATCGACGAACACCTGACGCCGCCCGCGGTGCAGCTTCAGCTCCTTCACCCCATCGAGGAAATCACGGTAGACCCCGTGCATCTGCTCATCGAGCCCGCGACCCTCCCGTATGCCGCACAGCGCCGCGCGCAGCAGCGCGCGATACCCCAGCGCCCCGGCCGCCGCGAGCCCAGCGGTGGCGAGCAGCAGGGGCCACGAGAGCACAGCGAGATAGACCGCGCCGCCCATCAGCAGCGCCAGGTTGTAGGCCACGGTGGGGAGACACCTCAGCCCATCGCCCAGGTCGGTGACATCGGTGGTGAGGCTCACCATGAGCGCCGGCGCTCCCATCTCCTCGAGGGCGCGCAGCGGCACGCGCATCAGCGAGCGCACGAGATCACACACGAGATCGGCCATGAAGCCCTGGGTGAATCGCGCGAGCATCACCTGCGAGAGCAGGTTGCTCAGCAGACGACCCGCCGCCAGCCCCGCGAAGAGCGCAGCCAGACGCGACGTGGGCGCCATGAGCGCCCGATTCGTGACAGCGATGAGTCCCGCATTGAGCGCACCGCTCAACAGCGACATCACAAGCAAGGTCATTGCCGCTCCGGGGGAGCGACGCCAGATGAGTCGCAGCATCGTCAGCCCCTTGCCTCCGCTCCGCCCACAAGCGCCAGGCCCGCGTCGAGCAGCAGCCGCCGCGCCGTGGTGACGCCGCCACGGGCGAAAAATCGGGCGGCGTCGCAGACGCGCCCGTTGCGCAGCGCATCGAGACCCGCGTCCACGTCAGCGTCGGCGCTGCGAGCCTGGGTGTAGCGAGAGGCCAGCAGCAGCTGCCTTCGCCTCAGCGGGTCGTGACCCAACCGCCGCAGGGCCCTTCGGCGCACCTCGCGCAACCCTCGGTACATGGCAGGATTCGCGCTGGCGTTGCCGCCATGACCGCGGCGATAGCGAAGCACCGGGCGATCGATGAACGCGATGGCGCCAAGCGGCG
>RGZZ01000316.1 GCA_010028905.1 Pseudomonadota bacterium
TTGAGCGCATATGTGCTCAACAACCGAGAATTGAGCGCATATGTGCTCAACAACCGAGAATTGAGCGCATATGTGCTCAACAACCGAGAATTGAGCGCATATGTGCTCAACTGCTGGACCCACACTGACCGCCTGGTTGCAACCTGCCTGGAGACCTGCTCCACGTCGGGGGCTGCAGACGCACCGCCGGCACAGCTCGCCATCCTGCCGAGCGCACGAAGGCGGTGCTTACCTGCGCGAGTGACCGTCACTCCACCTCAGCACGCAATGGAGCGCCTCCACAGCACCCGGTTGGCGATGACACGGAGAACGGTTCTGAACCAGGACATCCACCGCACAACGCGACGCCCCATGAAGCCTCAGCAGCAACCCTCTCCATCCCGCCTCTCCATCAGAGCAAATACGCCTCGCCTGCGCGTCCTCCGCAGCCGCACGACCGCAGGATCCTCCCCGAGACGAAGTCGGCGCCCACGGGAAGCGCACGCACGGCCCTGCTTCAGCGGTCAGGTCCGCTGGCAATCGCCATCGAAGGAACGCTGTGGAAGCGGGGGGAATATCGAGCACCGCAGCCTCCCTCGCGACTGGGGCTGTCAGAGCGTCAAGCGCCCTCTCGCGCAAGATCGCACCGCGCACGACCGCAACCACCGCGCACGACCACGACCACCACGCACGACCACGACCACCACGCACGGCCACGCGACGGCGGCACTCGCCGGGAAGAGAGACCTCGACAGTTGCGCGAGAAGCCTGAACTGCCCGCGAATTCGGGAGACCCCTACGAAGCCTTCTACAGCGACTTCGAGACGCCATTGATGCACACCCTGAGACGGGAGATCGATGGCGAGGACCTCGGTCTGCACTCGTTTGGCACCCCGCAGGAGCTGCGGCTCGACGTGGCTCGCCTGAACCTCACGGCATCGAGCTGCATCGCCGATCTGGGCTGCGGGGCCTGCGGCGCGTTGACGTTCATCCTGGCGACCGTGGGATGCCGCGGCATCGGCGTGGACAAGAGTGCGGCCGCGCTGCGCGCCGCTCAGCTCCGCGCCGCCGTGCAGGGTGTCGCCGACCGGATGGATACGAAGGAGGGCGACCTCGACGCGCCCATGCCCTTTGCAGACAGCGCTCTTGACGCGGTTCTGACCATCGATGCCGTCTGCCACGTTCGTGATCGACCCGCCTTCTACCGGGAGGTGGCCCGCGTGCTGCGTCCCGGTGGCCGTTTCCTCTGCGCCGACCCTGTTGTGCTGACCGGGTCGGTGTCGAACGAGGAGCTCCAGAGACGCACGTCCTGGGGCTACACCCAGGTGGTGGCGCCGGGATGGAACGAGCGGTGGCTCGGGGCCGCCGGACTCCGACTCGTCGACAGCCAGGACAGAACAGCAGGCGTCGTCGGTACCAGCGAGCGCAAAGCCGAGGTCTATGCCGCGCATCGTGCCGAGCTGGAGCGCGAAGCGCCCTGGTTCGGGTATGCGCGGCGACAGGTCTATCTCGAGACCGCTGCCAGGCTTGCCCGTGACGGTTCCCTCGCCCGCATCGTGTACCTGGCCGTGCGGGACGCCGGGCCTTCCTGACAGCTCGTCGACCCCAGCCCGGAACCGCGCAACAGGACGGCGCTCTCGCGTTCGAGCCCACGGGTGCGGGTCACATCGTGGAGGAAAGAGGCGGCCTCGAGCCTCGGCTGATGGCTCGCTCCTGCGCCGGGTGCGCGGGGCGGCAACGCTGGTCGGCCCCAGATGCGCGAGGTGGAGTCGCCTGCACGCGCCCTGTGACGAGACGTTGACGGCGGTTCCAGAGATCCGCCAGCGGGTCGGCTATACTCGCGCAAGCATCGACCCTGCGTGAGGAGCCCTCCCATGATTGTTCGTTCCACCGCCCTTTGCCCCGCAGCGCCGCGCGCAATCGCCGGCCCGCAGCTGCCCGCGCCCGACGCCAACGGTGACTATCGCCTCCGAACCCTGCACACGCGCTGGCGGGTCACCGATTCTGACACAAAAGGCCTCAACGGTAGGCTCTCGCCGGAGTTCCCCCCCGACTACGACCATCTCGACGCGAAATGGCCCGTCTCGCCGGACATCGATAGCTGGCCAGTGACCGCGAAATTCGCGCCAGGTACGACGCTGACCGCCGTCACCGGAAACATGGGCGTGATCATCCTGAACGATGCCCAGGGAGACCCCTGGCTGATGGTGCGGAACGAGCGCGCCACCGACGGCGCGTTCAGCTTCGTGCGGGCCAACACGTCCTACATCGAGCCCTGCAGATGAGCACGATGAGGAGACCGTCAGGAACCCCATCGCATCGTCTCGTCCGCTCGCCCTGACAACGCCGCTCAACGCCGCGTCACTGCTCAATGTGGCGCGGGCGTCGACCCTGCCTGCGCGGGCGTCGACCCTGCCTGCGCGGGCGTCGACCCTGCCTGCGCGGGCGTCGACCTTGCCTGCGCGGGCGTCGACCCTGCCTGCGCGGGCGTCGACCCTGCCTGCGCGGGCGTCGACCCCGCCGCTCGGCACCGTCTCCACCCCGCCGCGCTCCAGGCCCCAGGGGTACGTGGCGACCCCTCTGGGAAGCGCCGCGATCGGCGCTACGGGCCTGGCTCCCTTGGTCGGGGTCACCCTGGCGTCGGCCGCACTGAACCTGCCCTTCAGCATCTACTCGGCCCTGGCCCTGACGGCGCTGGTTGCAGCACCCCCTGTCATTATCGCGGTCAAGAACCCGATGTTCGAGCACGCGGAGAAATCGTATCTCGAGACCGGCAAGGGCAATGCATTCGCACGCCCCTACTTCACCGAGGCCGAGACGGTCTGGCGCCCGTAGTCCGAGTCTCCCTGAGGGTGACGCGACCCTCGACCCTGCAGCTCTTGCAGGCAACCCGCGAACGCACGCCGAAACCTGACGAACCCCGCGGTCGGTCGTGCAACGCCTCGGTTGTCACCGTCTCCCGGGTCGCGCACGGCCCCACGGCCGTCGAACACGAAGGGAGAACCACGGCCCGATGAGCTCCAAGTCCGGATTGAAGCGCAGCGAGACCCGCGAAGAGGTGCTCGAGCGCCAGAAGAAGTTCCTCTTCCCCGCGGTCATCACGTACTACAACGAGCCCCTCCCCATCAAGCGCGGACAGGGCCACTACGTGTGGGACTTCAACGACCGCAAGTACCTCGACTTCTTCGGCGGCATCCTCACGGTGAGCGTGGGGCACTGCAACCCGCACGTGAACAGCCGCATCCACGCGCAGAACGACACGCTTCAGCACGCGTCGACGCTCTATCCCACGGGCCCGTCGGTCGACCTGGCGGCACGTCTGGCCGAGATCGCCCCTGGCGACCTCTCGCAGACGTTCTTCACCAACTCGGGAACCGAGGCCGATGAGACCGCGGTCATGCTCGCCCGCATGGCCACAGGCAACCACGAGGTCATCGCGCTGCGCCACTCGTACAGCGGCCGCTCGCACCTGGCCACCACCATGACCGCGCACTCGCCCTATCGCGGGCTGCCCGACATGACCGTGGGCGTGCGCCACGCACTGGCGCCGTACTGCTACCGCTGCCCGCTCAAGCTCAAGCCTGAGAGCTGCGGCGTGGCCTGCGCGCAAGACCTCGAAGAGGTCATCCGCACCACCACGACGGGTCGCCCCGCGGCATTCATGGCCGAGCCCATCATGGGCGTGGGCGGGTTCATCACGCCGCCCAAGGACTACTTCCCCACGGTGGCCGAGATCATCCGCCGCCATGAAGGCCTGCTCATCATCGACGAGGTGCAGACCGGCTGGGGCCGCACGGGCAGCAAGTGGTGGGGCATCGAGCAGTGGGGCGTCACCCCCGACATCATGACCATGGCCAAGGGCGCCGCCAACGGCATTCCCATGGGCATCACCATCACAACACCGGACATCGCCAAGAAGTGGAAGGGGCTCACCATCTCGACCTTTGGCGGCAACCCCGTGTCGTGTGAGGCGAACATGGGCGTCATCGATGTCATCGAAGACCAGAACCTGCTCGAGAACTGCACGAAGATGGGCAACATCCTCCGTGCCCGCCTCGAGAAGATGCAAGAGCGCTTCAAGTGCATCGGTGACGTGCGCGGCATGGGGCTCATGCAGGCGTGCGAGCTGGTCACCGATCGCGATACGAAAGAGCCGGACGCCACCACGGTGAAGAAGCTGTTCGAGGCCACCCGCGAGCTCGGGCTGCTCATCGGAAAGGGCGGTCTGTACGGCAACACGCTGCGCATCAGTCCGGCCATGACCATCACCGAGGCTGAGCTGCACCAGGGGGCCGACATCATCGAGAAGGCCTTCGAGCAGGTCGCACACTGACCTCGCCGCGGCGACGTGGCAGCCCCGCAACGCGGGCGCTGCCGCCGCCGCGCGATCGCTGCCCGAGGAGAGGCGCACGCAGCCACTGTGAACCGCGTGCCGACCCGGAAGCGCTCGACCACGTCGCCCGCCAGACCGCGCCCTCGGTGGCCCCCAAGCTGCCGAGGGCGCTGTCTGTTTCGCCAGAAAAAAGGACTGCCTCTTCGCGTCGGGAATCTGGGGGGCGTCATGAGAGCCTCGTTCCCCCCCTCCGAGAGACGCACCCTGCTGGGCTTGAGCGGCGTGCTCGCCGCCCGGTTGCTGGGCTTCTCCCTCGTCCTTCCCATGTTCAGCACCTACGCCACCGAGACGCTGCACGCCACCCGCATGCAGGCGGGCATCGCCTTCGGCATCTACGGCCTGTCCCAGGCGATGCTGCAGATCCCGTTCGGCACCTGGAGCGACCGCTTCGGGCGCAAGCGCATGGTGCAGATCGGCCTGCTGGTCTTCATCATCGGAAGCGCCATCTCGGCCACGGCCTCAGACATCGTGGGCCTCACGGTGGGATACTTCCTTCAGGGCGCATCCGCCATCTCGTCGCCCATCCTCGCGTGGGTCACCGACAGCATCGACGTCTCACGGCGCAACACGGGCATGGCGGTGATCGGCATGTCCATCGGCGCCTCCATCGTGTTCGGGCTTCCCCTCTCTCCGGTGGTGGCAAGAGCATTCGGCGGCGCCGCCGTGTTCTGGGCCTGTGGCGCCCTCTCAGCCCTCGCCCTGGCCATCGTGACCTTCGGCGTGCATGATCCCGGAACAACGCCGGAAACCCCGCGTCCCACTGAGAGCCCAGGCTGGGGAGCCCTGCTGCGCGACCGGGAGATGATGACCCTCAATGCCGCCGGGTTCCTCGTCTACTTCGCCATGCGCGCAGTGTACTTCGTGACTCCCGCGGCGATGAAGGCCATGGACGTGAACCAGGGCAGGCTGTTCATGGTGGTGGGGCTCCTCGGCGCCTCGCTCATGGGCATGGGGTCGCGCCAGTCAGACAAGGGACGGGCTCGCGTCTCGGTGATGGCATCGTTCAGCCTGACGCTGGCGGGATATCTGATGATGGGCTTCGTGGCGGGCTGGACGGGGACGGTGGTGGGCTACGGCGTCTGGTTCGTGGGCTTCTGCGTGCTGCAGGCGCTGCTGCCCGGCGCCGTGTCGAAGCTGGCGCCAGCCGAAGCGCGCGGGGCAACCCTCGGGCTCTTCAACACGTGCCAGTACGTCGGAACCGCATTCGGAGGCCCCGCGGGCGGAGGGCTCGACGCGCAAGCGCTGTACGGCCTGCTGGCCGGTCTCACCGCTCTTGTCATCTGGGCCGCATCGGGCATTCGTCGGGTCGACGAGACACGGATCGCGCAGAGAGGAGCCCCCTGAATGTCCCCCCTCGTCGTCATCGTGCTCATGATCACCGCCGTGCTCCTCTGGACCCGCCTCGATCCCTCGGCGCGCGGCAGGCGCGGCGGCAGCAAGCGCTGCAATCGCTGCTGGAAGGCGGTGGATCAGCTGCAGCCCGTCATCGACGGGCGCTGCGAGTTCTGGGTCTGCCGCCTGTGCGCCGCCGAGATGGAGATCACGAACGCCCCCACCATCGACATCCCGCGGGGGTGAGAC
>RGZZ01000317.1 GCA_010028905.1 Pseudomonadota bacterium
CGGCGTGATGTATACCGTCGGCCCCGGCACCGGGACCTCGATGGTGGCGATCACCGTCTGGGTGGCCACGGGTGCGCTTCCTCCGCTCGTTGCGCCGCCCCCTCCGCCAGAGCACCCCCCCAGCAGCATCGTCAGCAGGATGATCGCCAGTGAAAGCGCGCTCGGAGCCTTGCGTTTCGCGTGCATGCGGGTAGACCGCCCTTTCGCTTGAATCATGAGGCTGCGCCAGTGCGGTGCGGTCTCATCTCTGCTGTCGCCGGTAGCGGGCACATGGATGCATGACATGGTGCACAAGCGGGGCGCCAAATGATGTCGCCTGGCCTGTGCTCAAGATGTGTTCCCTGTTCTGGGATTATCGCTGGGCTAATGATGGATACGGGGATGGGTGTGCGACATCCTCTTGGCGCTTGGCGAGAGTCGATCTGCGCTCTCGTCCAGGGCATGTCTGCTGGCTTGCCCGTGACGCGGTGGCTGGCGGGGGGGTGACAGGAGCCGTGGCGGGCGCGACAGAATCCCCTGGGTATGTCAACGTTTGATTCCACCCTGAACGGTGGCCTGTGCCTGCTCACCGTGCACGCCCATCCGGATGACGAGGCCTCGAAAGGGGCGCCCACCTGCGCCATGTACGCGTCGCAGGGGGTGCGCACCGTGCTGGTCTGCTGCACCGGTGGCGAGGAGGGAGACATCGGCAACCCTGCGCTGCTTGCGCCCGGGCAGCCCTTTCACGGTCTCGATGAGACGCAGACCCGCAGCCTGCTCATCGAGACGCGCCCCCGCGAGCTCGCGGCCTCGGCGGCCATCATCGGGTTCTCGCGGGTGGCGATGCTCGGCTATCGCGACTCCGGGATGGCCGGTTCGCCCGCCAACGAGCACCCCGACTGCTTCCATCGCGCCGCCCTCGACGAGGCGGCTGGCCGCCTGGTGCGGCTCATCCGCGAGGAGCGCCCGCAGGTGATGATCACCTACAGCGACGACCAGCGTGGCTATCCCCACCCGGACCATCTCAAGGTGCACGACGTGAGCCTGCTGGCCTTCGAGCGAGCCGGTGATGCGGCGTGGTATCCGGAAGCGGGAGACCCCTGGCAGCCGCTCAAGCTCTACTACTCGATCTGGGCGCGCCGCCGCCTCGAGGCGGTGCACGATGCCCTGCTGCGGCTGCGCGGCAGCTCGCCGTTCGACGAGCGCTGGCTCGAGCGCATGAATCAAGATCATCGCGTCACCACCCGCCTGCACGTCGGCGACTGGCTTGAGGCCCGCAGCGGCGCGCTGCGGGCGCACGCCACCCAGATCGATCCGGCGGCCCCGTTCTGGTTCGGCCTCTCCGACGACGAGCTGCGCGAGGTCTATCCCTACGAAGACTGGGCGCTGGCCCGCAGCCACGTGCCGATGGTGGGGGGGGGCGACGGCGAGCACGAGACCGACCTGTTCGCGGGGCTGCGAAGCGGCGTCGCCACGCCCTCGTGATGTCTGGAGCGAGACGTCGACGCTCCCGTCAGATGAGCGCGAGGCCGTGCTGTCGTACCTCGATGTCCTCGAGCGCGATCTCGGGCGCGAGCCCATCGACGGATCGTTTCGTCGAGCCATCGCCCACGGGGGCGAGGGCCATCACTGGCGGCTCGATGTGTTTGACAGGTCCGCGGAGGCGCGACGAGACCCGCCGGGCTCGGCGGCGGTGACCCGCACGGCGAAGGGGTATGCCTACGCCACGGTGAGCGATGTGCCCACGGTCGAGATGGCCGGCGGCGGGTTCGATCCGGGTCTCCTGACGGCGCTTCTGGGCCGTCATGCCGCCGTCAAGTGGTGGCTGCGCGGCGATGCCCCTTTCAGTGACGGCGGTGAGGTGCTGCGCACCTTGCTCTACATGACGGTCGATCTGCCCGTTCTGGTGAAGCCTCTGCCCGATGGGTTCACGGTTCGTGCGTTCCGCCCCGGTCGTGACGAGGCCGCCTGGATTGAGCAGAACAATCGCGCCTTTGCAACGCATCCGGACCAGGGCGGCTGGACGCACGAGCACCTTGCTGAGCGCATGCGCGAGCCATGGTTCGACCCGACGGGCTTTCTGCTCATCGAGCACGCAGGTCGCCTGGCCGCGTCGTGCTGGACGCGGGAGCACCGCCGCGCAGGTGGCGAGCGGCTGGGCGAGATCCATGTCATCTCGGTCGACCCCGACGAGCAAGGCCGCGGACTGGGGGCGGTGGCGGTGACCCTCGGGCTCGATCACCTCTGGCGCGCGGGCATCACGAAGGCGATGCTGTACGTCGACGGGGCAAGCACCGCGGCGGTGGCCCTGTATCGGCGTCTGGGCTTCGAGACAGCGCGATGTGATCGGCTCGTTTGCTTCACGCGTCCGGCGAGCGGGGAGGAGACGGCATGAGCGATCTGGAGACCTCCCCCACGCAGCAGCAGCGATCCGAAGGGCAGGCGGCCGCATCGAGCAGCCTGGCGCCGCCGATGCAGCTCTACGACACGTCGCGCCGCGCCGTGGTGGCGTTCACTCCCGGCCGCGACGTGAGCATGTACGTGTGCGGCATCACGCCCTACGACGCGACCCACATCGGCCACGCCTTCACCTTTCTGGCCTACGACGTGCTGGCGCGTCGGCTCGTCGATCGCGGGCACGCGGTGCGCATGGTGCGCAACGTCACCGATGTCGATGATCCCCTGTTCGCGAAGGCGAGAGACCTCGCTGTCGACTGGCGCGACCTCGCTGACCGCGAAGAGGCCCGCTTCGAAGCCGACGTGGCTGCCTTGGGGCTGCGTGACGTGGAGGCCCGTCCCCACGTCTCATCGTCGATGGCCGACATTGCGGCCTACGTGCAGCGCCTCATCGAAGCGGGGGTGGCCTACCGGAGCGGGGGTTCGGTGTACGCCGACGTCGCGCGGTTCTCTCGCTTCGGGGAGGTGTCGCACCTCGATGGCGATGCCATGCTGGCGCTGGCGCGCGAGCGGGGCGGCAACGTCGATGACGTGAACAAGCGAAACCCCCTCGACTTCGTGCTGTGGCAGCCGTCGGCGCCCGATGAGCCCACGCATGACGCGCCGTGGGGCGCCGGACGGCCGGGCTGGCACATCGGCTGCAACACCTTCATCCTGCGCGAGCTCGGCCCCACCATCGATCTGCACGGGGGCGGGGCCGACCTGATCTTCCCGCACCACGAGTGCGAGCGCGCCATCTCCGAATCGGTGAATGCGGGTCTGTTCGTCCGGCACTGGATGCACGTCGCCATGGTCTGGAAGGACGGCCACAAGATGTCGAAGAGCCTGGGCAACCTTGTCTTCGTCGACGCCCTGCGCGAGCGCCACGATGCACGGGCCATCCGCCTGGCGCTGCTGGCCCACCACTACCGTGCCGAGTGGTCGTGGACCGATGACGTGATGCCTGCCGCCGAGATTCGGCTGCAGGCGTGGCAGGCGGCTTCCCGGGCGTCGGCGTCGGCGGGTGCGGCGGCCAGCGAGCGTGCTCTGCTCGTCGAGGTTCGCGTGGCCCTCGACCACGATCTCGACACCCCTCGGGCGCTTCGGGCCATCGATGCGGCGGCGGCCCAGGGTGTCGTCGTGGCAGCGGCCGCGGGCCTGCTGGGGGTCACGCTTTCCTAGCGATCCCGGTTCTTGCGGTCAGCCCCTGGCCAGAAGGGCGCGTGGGTTCGCCCCGCTCATGTTTCGGTCGTGCTCGCCGCGGGTATGATGCCGAAGTATCTCTTTCTGCCCGTGGTCGCACCTCACGCTCAGGGCTCGATTGGCCGGTTTCTCAATGCACAGACGTCCCGTTCTGGTCTCCATCGCCCTGGCGCTCCTGGTGCCATTCATCTGCGTGACCTTCTTGGTGGCGCAGAGCCGGGTGGCCGTGCGCCAACGAACGGCTGCGCTCGAGCAGATCGCCCATCTCAAGGTCGATCAGACCTCTGACTGGCTCGAGGAGCGGCAGGGAGACGCCAAAACGCTCTTCTCCTCGAAGGGGCTGATCCCGTTCGTGCAGCGCTTCCTCGACAGCCCTCACAATACTGAAGCAGCGGCGTACGTACGTGAGCGGATGGAGGTTCTTCGCACATCCTATCCCCACGGCTTCAGCGCCGTGATGCTTCTCGAGGCGAACGGTCGGGTGCTTCTCAGCAGCGGTGCGAATGTTGGCCTCAGCGCGGTCACGCAGGCGCTGGTGCGCGAGGCCGCTGTCGGGCGAAAGGTCACTCACAGCGACCTGTACGACGCGGGCGAGGGCGTGCAGCAGATGGACTGGGCGGTTCCGCTCATTCCGTTGGGGGACGGGTCGGCTTTGCCCATCGGGGTCATGGTGATGCGCGCCGAGGCGCAACGGGTTCTCTACCCCGTGCTGACAACCTGGCCGGAGAGCAGCGCGAGCGGCGAGACCGTGCTGCTGCGTCGCGATGGCGACGCGGTTCTGTACTTGAAGAATCCGCGCTTCCTGGGGGAAGAAAAGCCGAATCTGCGCCTTCCGCTGGCCACGCCGGGTCTTCTGTCGGCTCAGGCTGCGACGCGGGGCGGAGCCGGTTCGTCGCAGGGCGTTGATTACCGAAACCAACAGGTTCTGGGGGCCTGGCGCGAGGTCCCAGGCACCGGCTGGGTTGTGCTTGCCAAGGTCGATCGCGACGAGGTTCTGCGTCCTGTCTGGGCGACCCTCGGTTGGATCGCAGGGAGCGGGCTCGTGGGCGTGCTGGCGGTGGGCGTGGCGCTGAACGCGCTGCTGGCGCATCAGCAGCAACTGAAAGATCTCGAGGTGCTGGCCGAGAAGGGGCGTACCGAGCCCCTGCTGGCTGCCCTCGGCAACAACCTTCCCAACGGTTTCATCTATCAGTACGTGGTTCCGCTCGAAGGTCCGGGGCACGTGACCTATATCAGCGCCGGGGTCGAGCAGACCCTGGGGCTCAAGCCCGCCGAGGTCATGGCCGATCTCGGCTGCCTCTTGTCTCGCATGACGCCGGAGAGCCTGGCGCGCTGGCGCGAGGCTCAGGCACGGGCGACGCGCGAGCGCCGCATCTATCAGGACGTGCTGCAGTTCGAGGGGGTGGGCGGGCGGTTGCTGTGGCTGCAGGTGCAGTCGCGGCCCCGTCTGCTGCCCGGTGGGTCGATGGCCTTCGACGGCAGCGCCCTCGACGTCACCGAGAGCAAACGCCTGCAGAGCCAGCTGGCCGACCATCGCCGTCAGCTCGAGCAGCAGGTGAAGGAACGCACAGAGGCGCTCGAGGTGGCGCTCGAGCGTGTGCGGTGCAGCGAGGCACGCTACGCGCAGGCTGTCGACGCCACGCGCGATGGTCTGTGGGACTGGAACATCGACACGGGAGAGGCCTTTGTCAGTCCAGGGTATTCGCGCATGCTCGGCTACGAGCCGGATGAGCTGGGCACGTCGGCAAAGGCGCTTCTCTTCGATCGCCTTCACCCCGACGACAAGTAACCGCTCACCCGAGCCATCGACGAGCACCTGCTGCGGGAGGGCGTGTACGAGATCGAGTTCCGTCTGCATGCCCGGGATGGCTGCTATCGATGGATCTTGTCCCGCGGCAAGGTGGTGGAGCGCGAACCGAGCGGTCGACCGACGCGGGCTGTCGGAACCCACACCGACATAACGGCACGCAAGGTGCTCGAGCTCGACCTGAAGCGCGCCAAGGAGCAGGCCGACGTGGCGAACCGGGCCAAGAGCACCTTCCTGGCCAGCGTCAGCCACGAGATCCGCACGCCGCTCAACGCCATCACGGGCTATGCCCATCTGCTGCAGGGCAGCGTCATGGCTCCCGACGATCTCGACACGCTCGACAAGATCAATCGGGCCAGCGAGCACCTGCTGCGCCTCCTCAACGACGTGCTCGATCTGTCGAAGATCGAGGCGGGCAAACTGGCGCTCGTTCGGGGGCCGCTCACCCTGGCCCGCGTGCTCGACGACGCGGTGGTCATGATGCGCGCGCGCTTCGATGCGA
>RGZZ01000318.1 GCA_010028905.1 Pseudomonadota bacterium
CTTCTTCGGCGAGATGTCGCTGCTCACGGGCGACCCCAGAACCGCTACTGTGGTGGCGCTCGAGGAAACCGAGCTCCTCCGCCTCGACAAGGAAGCGTTCCGCAAGATCATGGAAGAGAATCCGCGCGCCGAAGAGCTCATCTCCACGATTCTCGAACGGCGCCAGGAGTACAGTGCCCAGAAGAAGGCGCAGGCCGCGCGGACAGAAGAGAGCGCCGATGCGTCCGGGTCGACCTCGAACACCCGCGCCATCTTCGTGCAGAAGATACGCGACTTCTTCGCCTACTGACCCTCAGAGAATGGCCCCCGGGTCGTTGCCTGTGCCGCGCGTCACCGCCAGGGCGAAGGCAGCTCGGCGAGTCGCTCCGGATCGGCGACCTCGAGGCAGGCGTCGACGCCGCTGGGGATGTCGCGAGACTTCATGGTTCCCGTGAGCGGGTCGAGCATCACGCACACATTGCGAAACGCGCCCAGTGCAACCCGCTCCTCTCCGCGATAGATGGCAAACCACAGCTCAACCGCCCGTCGTCGCTTGCTCGCCACAATGACAAGCACATCGACCTCGTCGTCGACATGCAGCGGTGCCTGATAGGTACAGGTGGCGCGCACCCGCGGCCAGGCCACCGTACCATCGCCCTCGCGCTCAAAGACACGCAGGCCCAGGCTGCGGAAGAACGCGTGCTCGGCGCTCTCCATGAAGCGAAAGTAGTTGGCGAAGTGCATCACGCCGCCAGAATCGACTTCCGCAAATTCGACGCGACGACGATGAAGGAACTCAGAAGGCATGGCCCCAGACTACGCCCGCGACCACAGCCTTCCTGCCGAAGGTCGGCGCCCTGGCGAAGCCGACGCGTGGCACACGCACCGACCAGCCTCAGAGGAGACCTTCCAACGAAGGTGTAACCTCACAGCGCCACACCCGGGTTCGGGTGCGAGTGCAGTACGGGAGGAACATTTTCCATGAAGCGCCTCATCCATGTCGCCATGCTGGCCATCGCCCTCGTGGCGGGCTTCAGCCTCACCGCGTGGGCCGATGCCCCGACGCGAATCCCCATCTCGATCTACACCGAGCCGGCAGGCGGCGTGGTGCACATCGACAACCAGAAGATCGGCAATGCCCCTGTCACCGACTGGGTCGTGGCCCCGGGCACGCACAAGGTCGCCATCAGCCGTCAGGGCAAGGTGGTCTGCACGCGTGAGATCAAGGTGAGCAAGGCCGAGCGCTTCACCATCAACGCCCCCATGAGCGTAGCCTGCGCCGCCATGTGCAAGAAGTGCATGGCCGCCATGGCGAAGTGCGCCGCGTGCAAGAAGGCAGGCAAGACCTGCGCCATGTGCGCCGAGATGTGCGCGAAGTGCGCCGACTGCAAGCAGATGAGCGCCAAGCCGGCCGCCAAGGCAGGATCTGATTGCTGCGGCGACTGCAAGCGACTGGGCAAGACCTGCCCGAAGTGCGCCACCAAGAAGTGCGAGAACCACTGCAAGAAGGGCTAGGCGCTTCTGCGATGAGGCTCGACTGAGCCTGTCGCTACGCCAGTGGGTTCATTCGTGGAAGAGGCGCTCTCCTCGTGAGAGCGCCTCTTTTTCGTTCCCCAGGCGTACCGGGGCGCTCTCAATGGCCCTTTGAACGCTCAGATGCGCTCACGCAAGCGCTCGAAGCGCTCTCGGGCTCTCTCTATCTCGATGTGATGCGCCCGCGTGACCGCACCCGCCACCACCGCGGAGACGACCTCGAGAATCGTCACCGCGTCGCGCGGCCACGACACCTCCCCTTCGAGATCGAGGAGCACCAGCAGACCGCGCTCTGTGCCGGCATCGAGAAGGGGCACGCGCAGCAGCCCCACGCAATCGTTCGACACACAGCCGAATGCCGCGCGCAGCCAGGCCCGCGCCTCCTCGCCCTCGAGCGCGGCAACGCCCCCCGCGAGCGCGGAGCGCAGCGATGGAACGAGCTCGAACCGCTGCAGCTCACCCGACTCCTTTGGGCGGAAGCCCTCCAGAAACGAAGGGCGACCCACCCCCACGGTGGCATCAAGGCCACTGCTGTAGGGGTTCACCAGAAACGCCACTGCGGCATCGAGTGCACAGAAGAACTGCAGCGCGCGCAACGTCTCCCGAAGCAGGTCGGTCAGTGGCGCGCCGTCAAGCGCGATGCGCGTCACCTCGCTGAGCGTCACCATGGCCAGCTCGGCATGGCGCACCCGGTTGCGGTGGCTCAGCAGAAAGAGACGAGAAAGCGTGAGCGCCTCTTGCGGTCTCTCGTCGCGGGCTCGCTGCCAGTCGGCAGATGTGATTCGCAGCGCGCGAACCTGTGTCAGCGCGCAGACCTCGTCGCCCTGCTGGCGCGCATCGAGAACACCCACCTCTCCGAACGAATCGCCCGGCTGCAGCACGGTGAGCCGAAGGCGACGCTCGCCGGCTGCGTCGAGCACGCTCGTGATCTCGACACGGCCCTCGAGGAGCAGATAGAACGCGTCAGAGGCCTCCCTGGCCGACTGGATGCGCTCCCCCTGCGCAAACGTGGCGATGGTTGCCCAGGCCATCAATGCGCTTCGGCATTCCGCATCAAGCTCGGCGCGTACCGCAAGATCGTCGGGCTGCGGGCCCTGTCTCAGATCGCTCATCGCTACCAGCCTCCCGTTGACGCATGTCTGCCCGAGGACCCACTCCGGAGGAGGCTCTCGAGGCTCTCGATGTCGTGGGCATGGGCCCGCGCGACATCGACGGCAATGAGGCCCCGATGGACGAGGTCGGCCAGGGACTGATCCATGGTGTGCATGTCACGCGAGCCGGACGACTCGATGGCCGAATAGAGCTGATGTGCCTCTCCCTTTCGAATCAGGTTCAAGATGGCCGGCGTGCCCAGCATGACCTCTCGCGCCGGCACGAGCGCCTGACCGTCGACGCGCGGGAGCAAGACCTGACAGATGACGGCATTCAGGGAGTTGGCGAGCTGCACACTGATCTGGGCGCGTTGCGCAGGCGTGAACACGTCGACGATGCGATGCACGGTCTGCGACGCACTGCTCGTGTGCAGGTTGGCCAGCACCAGCTGTCCGGTCTCGGCGATGGACAAGGTCGCCTCGATGGTGTCACGATCACGCATCTCGCCCACGTAGACGATGTCCGGGCTCTGCCTCAAGACGGCGCGCAGTGCGGCGTTGTAGGACGGGGTGTGCTCGCCCACCTGCCGCTGACTGATGGTGCATCGCCTCGGCTCGAAGACGAACTCGATGGGGTCTTCGAACGTGACGATGTGCGCCTCTCGAATCTGATTGATGTATTCGAGGAATGAGGCGCACATGGTCGATTTTCCGCTGCCGGTGCGACCGGTCACGAGGATGAGGCCGTTTCCGACCTCAAGGAGGCGCACAAGCGCTTCGCTCAGACCCAGCTCTTGCGGCGAGGGGATGTTGATGGGAATGGGACGGATGACGGCGGCCATGCCGCCTCGACGCAAGAAGATGTTCAGGCGAAAGCGAAAATCGCCGCGCCGCTCGAGCGCCAAATCGATCTCATGCTCAGCGTCGAGACGCTCGATCTCCCACGGCCTGAGGGTGTGATAGAGCAAGTCGGCGAGCCGGTCTGACGGGATGGGCACATCGCCCCGAGCGACAAGACGCCCCGTGATGCGGTACCGAGGGACTTCATCTGCGCCAAGAAAGATGTCGGACGCGCCACAGGCAAGCGCGTCGTCGAGAATGTCATCAAGTGTCACAGGCGCATGACACCTTCGCAGGGTGTGGCCGAAGCAACGTTGCCCATAGAGGATTCAGATTCGCCCACCGCTCAGCAGGCTCCTGTGCTCTCGTGCCTCACCCGTGCGCGGACACCCCCCACGCCTCGAGCACGCGAGGCATCACGACACTGGGGGTTTCAGCGCGCATCAGCGCGCGCAGACGCGGCGCGATGGAATCGCGATATCGAGCCAGCATGACCTCTTGTGGGCGACCTCCCGTCGCGGGACTTCCCCACGCGGGAATGGGACGCTCCCCCATGAGAACCTTGTCGCCGCGCGACACGCGGATCTGGTGCACCAGACCGGCTGCCACGGCCCCGACCGTGGTGGCGTCTCTCGCAGCGATGGCACGCCCCAGCCACGCCAGCTTGTACTCGACGCTGGGCGCGCGAAGAATCGTCGTGGCACAGGCCATGGCCTCGCGCAACGCAGCCTCATCGAGGCTCTCGCAAATCGGGTCGAGCAGGGCACACACCCGCGGATCTCCAAAGTAGAGAAGCCCGCCGAACACCGCTCCGCGGTTCGTCGCCTCGCCACGCGCAACCACGTCTCGAATCGCCATCGGGACGCGCATCACGTCGGAAGCCTGAACAGGCGTGAGATTCACCAGATCGATAACCGCGGACGCCACCACAGTTCTCCAGGGCTCATAGAGAACGAACGGCAGAAGCGCATCGGTGCTGATGTCGCGCCGTGCCTGCAGAAACGCGCGAAGCGCCATGTAGATCTCACAGCGTCGCTCAGGTGAAGCCGCGTGCACGAGGCCTTCGCTATAGAGCACGCGCAGGGCGGCGAGCATCGAGCGATCGCCGAGCAGACCGCATCGAACAGCTTCCCCACAGAACTGGTCTTCGAGATTGTTGAACGCCGCAAGACGAGCGCGATGGTCGTCGAGGCGAACAGATCTGAGAAATGATTGCGCATCGCGCTCGAAAGCGAGACGAACTGGCATACCCCCACCGACCCGCGGTGCACAGTCGCACGCGAGCCCCCCCTGAGTGATGCTCAACCGAACCGCACAGCGTCGGCCCTGATTCCGAGCAGGATTCCCCGGTGAATTGCATTCGAGGGGAAGGGGGGGGTCCCCTCCTGGGCCGGTTCACCCACACGGGAAATCTCCCGAGCAGAGTGATACCGCCAGAGCAGACGAATGGGCTCAGGAGACCATGGTGTGCCGGACCGAGGAAGCCGCCCCAGATGGCGTGACCACGGGGGTGTAGGTGGCGCCATACTCGTACCCAGAAGGGGTAGGCCTCGACCAGACCACCTTCATGCCCACGCTGCTCGGTCCCGTGGCCAGATCGAGTCGACCGAACAACCGTCGTGACACGGGGTAGGCCTGACGGCTGCGAAAGCGCAAGCCCACAGGGCTCAGATCGAGGATGGTTCCGGCGGCCATCCCAGAACTATCGAACTGTCGGCCTCGCGACACACGTGCCGCCTGCACCTGACTGAGCTGGATGCGTTTCGAGCCAACGAGGTCGAGTACGCGATCGTCAGACTGACGGGTGGCACGACGGCGTTCCTGCGACGCACTCTCGCCGATGCGAGGGGCACGCGTGAGGACACGACTGAAGAACTCCCACAAGAAGCGCATTGGTCCCTCCCTACCCGCGGCGCTCGAACGGGCGCCGCGCTCTCAGCTCCAGACCTTCTCCTGACTCCAGACTACCGCCGTCGCTCCCCGCAGTTGTTAACGCGGTGAAGACAGGTGTGAACAGATGTTTCAAAATCGAGAACATTTCGTGAACAGGCTGCCCCCGCGAACGCGACGGCCCGCCAACCCGACCGGAAGCCCGCGCAACAGAATGCGTAGACCCCTTGCGGGGAACATGCAGGGTCCATCGCGAACACTGCGAGGAGCACCGTTGCGGAGAGGCCGAGCGTCTTGCCAGAATCGATCCAGGTTCCCGAGCTCGAGATGGTGGCCGAGATAGGGCGAGGGGCGCGAAGCGTCGTCTTTCATGCCCGTCGCGACCGTCGCCAGTTCGCGGTCAAGGTCGCCAGCGCCGGTGCCAGTGAGCTTGGCGAGAGAGAACGCAAACAGTTCCGACGAGAAGCCGCCCTGCTCGGGTGCCTGCGACACCCGGGCCTTCCCGCCGTGGTCGACGTGGGTGAGGTCGAAGGACGCCCCTACATCGTGATGGAGCACGTGGCGGGCCAGACCCTCGAAGCCCTC
>RGZZ01000319.1 GCA_010028905.1 Pseudomonadota bacterium
CCCGACGCCCACCGACCGCGCCACGAAGTAGAGCGACATCCCCTCCAGCACGAGTGCGAGGAGGGCCACCCCCAGCGAAGCCGCAAGCCTCGGCGGATCGCCGAGAATCCCGCGAAAGGCGTCAGACAGCGCGGAGAGCGACACCCCCATCACGCGATGCTCCACCACGCGGCGCACGGGCACCCGTGACGGGGCCCACAGGGCCAGGCTCACGCCCCCCACCACGGCGCTCAGGAACACGGCGGCGCCCACGGCGACCTGCAGCGCGCGGGGATCTTCCCGTGGCACCCCGAGACACACCAGCAAGGCGGCGATCCACAGGGCCGTGAGGCTGCTCCATCGGGCCAGCACAACGCTCGCCGCTGCCTCCAGGGGCGTGGCCCCGGCACGCAGGCTCACGTAGCCGCGAAGCACATCACCCGCCAGTCCCGTTGTGGGGAGCACGGCGTTGAGCGACGCCCCCACGATGGTGGTTCGTAACGCCACGCCCACGGTCACGAAGCGACGACCCGACGGCATGACGGCATACCAGATGAGCCCGGCAAGCGCCACCGACGCCGCAAGCATCACCGCCCCCATCGCCGCCTGCGCGAGAGACGCCTGGCGCAGAATGGTGGCAAGAGCGGTCAGATCGAGCGACCGGAGCACGATCCCCAGCACGAGCGCGCTCACCGCAACCCGAGCCACGACAGCGCGGGGCGACGCGCCCTCGCGTCTCGATGGTCCAGGTTCCACCTAGACAGGCTCCTCTCTTGCGCACGCGCACAGTGCGGGCGATGACCCTCCACGCGAAAGCCTTCACAGGTCGCACGCTGCTGTCGCCACGGGGCAACAGACCCGCCCTTCACAATACCAGTGAGCCCGACGCAAAGCAACTGCACCCTGCTCGGGGGGCAGATGAGAATCGTTCGGTGCCCAGCTCGGCGAATTACCTGTCTGTCCACCACGACACCGTGGGGGACAAGCCGAGGTCCACCACGACACCGTGGGGGACATTGGTGCGGAGCTGCGCGAACGGGGGCGCACGGTGCGGGTCCACCACGACACCGTGGGGGACAAGCCTCGCAACCCTCGGCAATATGTCTGCAGCGACCTCTGGCAGTTGCACCGGGTCCCCTCTCCCGGCGGCACCGGCGCCAGACGTGGCACCACTGGCGTTCACACCGCGCAGCAGCGCTCCGGCCATCTGATAACATCCCGGCAACCCACCGACGCGGCCACGGCGTTACGCTCGTAGACAAGAGACCTGTGAGTGGAGAAGACGCACGTGAACGCGACGGGACACATGATCCTGTTCCAGATGGCGTACAACAACATGACGCCCGAGGTGCAGAAGCGCGTCAGCGCGCTCATCCACAACCCGAACAACCCTGAGGAGGGCGGGTACAAGACCGACAAGCGCGACAACGACGTGCCCTCGGCCGCCACCTATCCCGACGTCTACAAGCACGATGTCCGCCAGATCCCCGGCGCCGACGCAAAGGGCTACAACCACTTCTACAACCAGCCCATCGGCGACCCGAAGTACACGGCTGGCAAGAAGCCCTCGTCTCCAAACGGCCTCGACTGGCTGGCCTCGCAGGAGAAGATTCTCGCAGACCCCAAGACGTCTGACGATCTGAAGGCCAACGCCCTGCGCTGGACCGCGCACATGTTCGGCGACGTCGGCGCGCAGCCCGCCCACGCCGTGAACTACTACTCTGCTCGCTTCCCCAACGGTGACGAAGGTGGCAACAAGTTCGAGGTCACCTATGACCCGAACAGCCACTTCACCGGAAACCTACACGGCCTGCTCGACGCGGGCGGGGCCCACAAGACCGCCAATGGCAAGGTCGAGGAGAACTTCAAGTTCATCTCCGAACCGCTCGACGCCAGCAGCCGCGCCTATGTCGAGAGCCGCGCGCAACAGATTCAGCAGCAGTACCCGCGTGAGCGGTACATCGCTCAGGTGAACGACCAGAACCCGCAGGACTGGGTCAAGGATCTGAGCGCTCAAGCGCAGCAGGTGTGGGGCGAGTTCACCCCCGGTGAGCATGTGGCCGCCGACGACAAGCGACTTGCGGGCATCGAGCAGATGATGAACCAGAACCTGGCCATCTCGGCCTACCGCCTGGCGGAACTGTGCAACCACGCATTCGGCACCGCCCAGAGCGCGGCCGAGGCGGCGGCGGAAGTTCCGCCACACGCACCTGTCGTTCAGGTGGGCTGACGCAAGACGATCATCGCCTGCGCTACTTGCGGGCGGGGTGCGACTCGGGCAGCAGCATCTCGTCGAGGGTGACGAACCGATAGCCCTTGTGCTGCATGTCGACCAGGAAGCGGTCGAGGATCTCAAGGGTGTACGGAGCGTCGCGGCGGTTCTCGGGGTGCATGAGGATGATCGACCCCTTCGTCACGCGGCTCTCATAAGCGGCCAGCAGCTGGCGCGGGGTGAGGCCTGTGATGTGGCCGTCATGAACACGTCCCCGACCGGGGGTGTCGCCAGACACGTCCCAGTTGACGAGAACCTTGTGCAGCGCTCGCGCGGCCTCGATGGTGACGCCGCAGGGGCCGAAGAGGCCACCGGGCGCGCGCAGGAAGCGCGTGGCTTCGTGCAGGCCCCGATCGGTGCGGCTCACCTCGTCGAGCTGATGGCGCAGGGTCGAGCGCGTGAACTGCGTTGGCGTGTAGGGCCGCCCGAGCTCGTGCGACCAGGTGTGGTTCTCGATCTCATGCCCGCCCTCGCGGATGCGGCGCACCAGGGCAGGATAGTGCGCGGCGTTGCGCCCCACCAGGAAGAACGTGGCTCGCACCCCGTGACGGGAGAGAATCTCGAGCGTGCGCGGCGTTGCGGGCGAGGGGCCGTCATCGAGGGTGAGCGCGATGCGTCGATCGCCGACCCGCACGAAGCTGAGCACCCGACCGCCGCACGCCAGCGCGTCGAACGCCGTGCGCGTCTTGCGCCGCACCGCCGCGGCCCGCGCCTGTCTCACCTGTGCCGCGCACATCTCGCCCAGGCGGCGCAGCCCCCGCACGCAAAGCTTCCCCGCGTCCTGATCTGCCCGCAGAACCTGCTCGTCGGCAACGGCGAGCGCAGCCCCAACGGGAAGAGCACGAAGCCCTTCGCGTACCTGCTCACTGGCGTGCAGACGCGCGCTTCCAAGCCACAGGCCGATCACCGCAAGCGCAGATGCGGTGACAAAGAGAATGGGTCGGGTGGCGCGCCATCTCGTCGAATCCATGGCTGTGACCCTTTTATCATGGCGAACGGGGTCCGGTCAATGCGCGACTGCGTCTCCCTCCTCGACAGGACCGTTGGGAAGCGCCCCGAATGCCCGCGCTATGGCATTGCTGTCTCCCGTCGAAGCGGGCGTTCAATGTTCAGTCACCCACGGTGAGGGGATGAGGAGATCGCGGCATGCAGCCGATTGAGTCGACCATCCACGAAGCCGTGCTTCGCTGGATCGCCGCGGAAGGCACGGGCGAGAGCGCTTCCACAGACGTGGGGCTCGCCGTGGGCCGCCTTCTCTCTCGGCTGCAAGACCATCTCGGTCGGGTTCTGGGCGGCGGAGGTGTCCGCGCCATCATGGTGCGATGCATACGTCGGCAGCGACAAGACCATCACGAGCTGCAGGCCCTCGCCCTGAACGACCCCGACCTGCAGACCCGCCTCGTTGAAGTCTTGAGCAGCGTGCCTTGCGAGTCTGCCCAGAGAACGGCGGAAGCCCTGCTGTGCAGCTTCGTCGAGATACTCGTCTCCCTGATCGGCGCCACGCTCGCCTGGCGCCTGCTGAACGACATCTGGCCGCCGGGCGCCCCCCCTCCCGCCGACCGCTTCTCGGAGGAAGTTCCATGAACGCTGACGCAAGAGTTCCCCTCAGACTGCTGGAGACAGGCATCCCCGGGCTCGACGCGGTGCTCGGCGGCGGACTGCCAGAGTTCTCATTCAACCTCCTTGCGGGCGGACCCGGCTGCGGCAAGACCACCCTCGCCCATCAGATCATCTTCCACAACGCCAGCAGCGAGCGCCCCGCGATCTACTTCACCGTGCTCGGCGAACCCGCGCTCAAGATGCTGCGCTACCAGCAGCAGTTCACGTTCTTCGACCCCCGCAAGGTGGGCGACAGCGTCCGATTCGTCAACCTGCAGAGCCATCTGGCCGAATCCGGGTTGAAGAGCGTGCTCGAGGCCATCGTTCGTGAGGTCGAGGAGACCCAGCCAGGGCTCGTAGTGGTCGACTCCTTCCGTGCCCTCACCCGCGCCAACCGGGGCAGTGCGCGGTTCAATCGGGAGATCGAGGAGTTCGTGCAGGCGCTCGGGCTTCACCTGACGGCATGGGAAGCCACCACCTTCCTTCTCGGCGAGTTCGATCGCGACGACGAGGACAACCCCATGTTCACGGTGGCCGATGGCATCCTGTGGCTCTACCAGGTGGTCGAGCGAAACTCGGTGGTGCGCAAGATCCAGGTCGAGAAGATGCGCGGCATGGGGCAGCTGCCCGGCCTGCACACCTTCCGGATGAGCGACGCCGGCCTGCGGGTCTTCCCCCGCACTCCGAAACCCGTCGACGTCCCCGTTCCCGCAGCAGAGGAAGGCCTTCTCTCGACTGGCGTCGCGGGCCTCGACGAGATGCTGTGCGGCGGCATCCCCCGCGGCTACACAACGCTCGTGGCGGGGCCGTCCGGCTCTGGCAAGACCGTGCTCGCCACGCAGTTCATCGCCGAAGGGGTGCAGAACGGCGAGCCGGGCATCATCGCCGTGTTCGAGAAGCGCCCGAGCGACTACCTCAAGACCGTTCCACAGGGCGCTCATCTCGAGGCCATGCTCGCGTCTGGTGGCCTCGAGATGTTCTACATGCGCCCGCTCGATCTTTCCATCGACGAGACGCTGCACGAGCTGCAGGCCGCCGTGAAGCGCACTGGCGCCCGCCGTCTGGTCATCGACTCGCTGCTCGGCTTCGAGCTGGCGCTGGTGCCCATCAACCGCGAGGACTTCCGCGAGTCGCTGTACCGCACGATCGGGGCGCTGACAGCACTCGGAGTCTCGGTCATGCTGACCATCGAGCTGGTCGACTCCTACGTCGATCTGCAGTTCAGCCCCAACGGCATCTCGTTTCTCACCGACGTGATCATCGTGCAGCGCTATGTCGAGCTTGACGGCTTCCTGCGCCGCGTCATGATGGTGGTGAAGCATCGCACGAGCCCGCACAGCCATGAGCTTCGCATGTACGAGATCACGGCGCAGGGCGTCGAGGTGGGAAACGCCCTCCACGGCTATCAGGGGCTCCTCAGCGGACGCCCGCACCCGCTCTGAGCGACCGCGCGGCGGCCGGCGCAGATCCTTTGCAACGTCACGGGTTTCTGCTATCATCCGACAGGAACAGCCATGCCCACACTACACCCTGCTCCCAACATGGCCGGCGGCATCCAGGCCATTCCCCTGCCCCCAAAGCCTGCGTTCAAGTTCGACGTGCTGCACGGCACGGTTCTTCTCGCGCTGTTCCTCCACGCCGTGCTCCTGTTCGCGTACGCCATCCTGGTGGCCAACCCGAAGGAGGCCAGCAAGGCGTTCTTCAGCGACACGCTGCACGTCGTCAACGAGACCGCGGTCACCATGACCCAGATCGTGGCGCCCAAGCCGCCTGAGCCCGTGGCGCAGCCCGCGCCGCAGAAGCCCGTGACGCCGCAGCCCGTGAAGCCCCAGGCAACCCAGCCCGCACCCGTGGCTCCACCGGTGAAGGCGCCGGTGGCCGCGCATCCGCAATCGAAGCCCGGCCCCGCGCGGTATTCACCGGTGAAGACGCAGAGCGTGCAGACGGGGCCGCCCGTCGTGGCCGCCGCGAATGGCACCGGTCCCGCCGTGCCGTCCGGCAACAGCGCGGGTCCCCCACAAGGCGGCGACCCCAACAGCCACGGCGTGGGCGATGGAACC
>RGZZ01000320.1 GCA_010028905.1 Pseudomonadota bacterium
GATCGAGCAGCGGACGCAGAGCGACCGACTTTCCCTCCAGATCCTGGAACGACAGGTCTGCTGTCTGCTTCGGACCTGCGTGAGCGGGTGAGACGAGCAGCAGCAGGGCGATCAAGACAGACAGGCAGCGTCTCACGGCATTCCTCCGGCGGGTGGTGATGGGGCTCTCATCCCTACGGGAAGGAGGTAGATCGAGGTTCCGACGAGCACCGCGAGCTGCTTCTGGGGCTCGAGGAAGCCGATGGGGGTTGGGCTGTCGCCACCCGCAGCGACGGGCCAGCCCTCGATGCGGGTCACCACGCGCTCGACCAAGTCGAAGAGCTCGAGGCGATCGCGATAGGCGTAGGCGGTCGCGTTTCCGACGGAGGCCACCGCTGGCACGGTACGTTGGCTGTCGAAGCTTGCAAGCGGCGAGAGCACGATGGGGGCGTCTGACTCGCCGCGCACGCCGAGGCCCGTGACCAGGGCGACGGTCTCCAGGAGCCGGCTGTCCGGCAGGCGCGCGCTGCTCCAGACGAACTGGCCGTTCCACGAGACACGGTATCGCGCGCTCCAGTCGACTCCGCTGAAGGCGGTGACGAGGCCGGTGCGACCCGTGGGCAGATCCCTGCAGTAGGTCGAGCCGTTTCCTGCCGTGCGAAGCAGGGTGAAGAAGAGGGTGCGACCGTCTGGGAACAGGTAGGCGTAGTCGAGCATGGCGCCGCCGCGGAAGAGCCGCGCCCGAGATGGGGGGGCGTGCTTGTCGAGGCGATGCGTGATCAGCTCGAGCTGCTCATCGATGATGAGAAGGCGACGGCTGTCGCGCGAGAACAGCGGGCGAGGCGTGCCCGCGGCAGCGAACCAGCGCGTGCGACGCGGGTGCTCGAGATCGGTCAGGGTCACGCCGCCGTGTGTGGCCACCGCCAGCTTGCGACCGTCGGGAGACAGGGTCCACACCCCGTCGACGCGACCGCTCCACAATGGCTTGGCGACGCCGGGTCGATAGAGGCGACCCCAGCGCTCGGAGACCAGCATCACACGCCCTCCCAGCGGAGCCACCTGGGCCACCTCGTCTGGGGCGCTCCCGCTGCCTCGGGGGCGTCCGGGGCAGTCGAGTCTGACCACGCCTGGGAGGTCGGCCAGGGGGAGCGTCTTCACCGAGGCCTGAACAGCATACGAGGGGCCTTCTCCCTCCTGGGCCAGGGCCGTGGCCGAGCAGCAGAGCAGGGCGGCCAGCAGGGCGAGAGGCGCCCAGGCTGCGCGTCTCACGAGGTCAGCTCGTCGAGATAGGCGGTCAGGGCCTCTGTTGCCTCCTGGCTCATTGCGGTGAACTCGAGGCCGGCGAGGCGCTGGCCGTGGGTGGTGTCCCGCCGCCAGCGGATGCGCGCACCGACCTCGAGGGGAACGCCCCAGGTGAGCGGCAGGAGCAACGTGACCGCGTCGCTGTCGGGGAGGGCGGCGTCAGACGTGATCTGGAGGCCTTCGATGCTCACGTCACAGGCAATGGCGGTGAGGCTGCTATCGCCATCGATGAGCTCGACCGGGAGTACGTCGCTGTAGCGCGGCGACCGTCTGCGGGGCGGCGCCTGGAGCGCGTCGACGTAGGCCTGCAGGCTGGCCTGCGCGTCTTCCGAGATGTGGATGAAGCCCACGCCGGCAATCGAGCCACCGCTCGGAAGGAGCCGCTGCCAGGCGGCTCGAGCGAGGCACTCCACCCCATCGGCGACCTCGAGATGGAGCGCGAAGCTGCCCTCAGGCAGCGGGCGCTCCCACTTGCCGCGCACGCCGGCGGTCGAGATGTCGTGGGGAAGCAGCGCCCCGGGAACCATGATGCCGTCTTCCTCGATGTCGACGATGATGGCGTGCACCGCCGCCGCGGAAACGCGGACGTCGAGACGCCGATCGTGAGCGCCAGAACCCTCAGAGATCATGTCGTCGCCTTTCTGTTCTCGGGGAACCAAACCCTCTGCGAGGGGCGTCGGGGAGGGGACGTCGGGCATGCTTGCCTGATCGGCAGGAGTGGGCGCGGCGTGACCCCTCGTTGTCGAGGGCTTCCACGGCAGGGAGCGCGCAGGAACGCGGCCCTGTCCTGCAACAATACTAGCAGTGCTCCGCGCGGGCCATCTCCACGGAAGAGAACCACCACGATGCTTGCCACTCTCAGACACCTGACAACCCTTGCGATGTGCGCATCGCTGCTGCTGCTGACTGCCGGCGCTGCACGGGGCGAGGTCGGTTCAGGGGGCACCGAGCGGGCATCGGCTGCGGCCGTCGACGATGGGCTCATCGTGGGCATTGCGCACATCGATCGACCGGATCAGACGCAGGTCGACGCGACCCGCAACATTCGCGTGTACACCTATCTCGTGAACACCTCGAAGACGCCTCGGGTCATCGACTGGCGCACCCGCCGGCTCCGCAGCCCCAAGCTCAGCGCGCTCATCAGCGACAGCGAGAAGTACGGGCTCTTCGTCATGGCCCCCGGCGAGATTGTGCTGATGAAGTCGTTCTTCTACTACAAGACCGGTGCGCCCGGTGCGTTCACGTTCTCGGTTCGCGACCGAGAGCAGCGCGTGTACAGCGTTCCCGCCAAGGTGAAGCTCACCAGCCACGGCCCGTTCGACGAGCTGCCCGAGGAGCTCAGGTCACGCCTGATCCAGACCTTCCTGGCCAACCAGGCGCAGGGCTTCAGATGGTGGTATCCCCAGTACTGAGGCCGCCGTCGCGCAGCGCGCGCGTCGCCGCGATGCGCACCGTGGCGAGGTGAACCGCCACGGTCTCCTCCACGTCGTGACCGTAGCCGCCGGCCATGGTGATCACCACCTTGATGTCTCTGGCCAGCAGGGCATCGAGAACCAGCTCGTCCCGGCGGGCTAGACCCGCACGCGAGACCTGCAGCCTTCCGAGCTTGTCGCTGTCGAGAGGATCCGCGCCCGCCAGATAGATGGCCATCCCGGCCTCGGGGCAGCGCCGCAAGGCCTCTTCCAGCCCCTTCTCAAGCGCCTCCAGGTAGGTTGCGTCGTCTGCACCGTCGGGCAGCCCGACGTCGAGGTCGCTCTCCTCCTTGTGGAACGGGAAGTTCTTCTCGCCGTGGATGGAGAACGTGAACGCAGACGAGTCGCCTCGCAAGATGGCCGCTGTGCCGTTGCCCTGATGCACGTCGCAGTCCACGACGACGACCTGCCTCGCAAGTCCGGCGCTCACCGCGCGGCGAGCTGCAACAGCGGCGTCGTTGAACACGCAGTACCCCTCACCGCGATCTGCGAAGGCATGGTGGGTGCCGCCGGCGAGACTGACCGCGATCCGATCCTGCGCAGCGGAGAAGCACCCGGCCACGGTGGCCCCGCACGAGCGCAGGCATCGCTCCACCAGCGAAGGCGACCACGGGAAACCGATGCGCCGTACCTCCTCCGCGGTGAGGGTGCCGCTCCACACCCGGTCGATGTAGCCGGCATCGTGGGCGAGGATCAGGTCGTCTCGCGTGGCGGCGGGGGCCTCTACGAGCGCGAGCCGCGGGTGTGGCAGGAGGGCCTCCTCCACACGCCTTCGCAGGAGGGCGTACTTGTGCATCGGAAACCGATGGCCTTCTGGCAGGGGTACCGTGTGATGGTCGGTGCGGTAGATCTTCATCTCGGGGAAGGGAAGCGGAGCGCCGCGAGCCGATCGCGCAGCCGTGCGTGTTGTTGCGGCGGTGGGGTCGTGGGCTGCTTCAGCGAAGCGGTCATCCGCCGCCAGCGGCGCCTTCGGGAGACGCCCCGGGCGGAGGTGCCCCAGGCGGGGGGCCTTCCTTGGGAGGCTCTTGCGCCGGTCCCCCCGCGGGAGGCGGCGGAGGCTCTCCGGGCGGATTCGCATTCGGAACGCCCACGGGCGGATCGGGGCCGCCGTCTCCCGGAGTTCCCTGGCGGGTCTCCGGGGCGTTTGTGGGACGTGGGGGACCGCCAGGTGCCGGGCGCGACGCCGCATGCGCGCCTCCTGCGGCGGGCACACGCGCATCTCGCTGCCCTTCACGAGAACCACGGCCACCGCCGAGCCGCCTCTGTGTCGTATCTCACGAACCTTCCAGCCGTCGATCTGGCCGCCGACCACGGCTTCTGTCTGGCCGCGCGGTGAGGAGAGCAGCGCGGTCTCGACGCCGCCCGCGGTGTAGACGCCCACCAGGGAGATGTCATCTCCGTCGCGGTGCGCGGCAGGTTCCGTCTTGTGCGGAGGGGCTGCCCCACTGGGGTGGCCGCCAGGCACCTTGCGGCCCGGCTTCGGCGAGCCCGTCTCGCTCCAGGTCGCCACGTGGCTCTTCCCTGCCGCGGTGTCGAACTGCTCGAGGTCTCTGGCGGGGCCGTTCCTGGGCTGCACTGCGTTTCCGCTCGCGTCGAGGGTCCACTCGAACCGGCTCTCATAGCCGGGGCCGCGCAGCACGCAGGTCACCAGCCAGCCTTCCTTGCCAGACTCGGTGACGGCGCTCCAGCTGCGCTCGCTCACGCTGATGCCGTGGCTCTCCAGGCGCTCGCAGACCTTGTCGAGGCGGTCGTTCACCCCGAGGTTCTGGGGACCGGAGAGGTAGCCGCGCACCATCTCCACGGCCTCCTGCTCGCTCACGCTGTCTTCGCCTCCCGCGGCACGGGCGAGGCGACGTTCGATGACGGATCGACCGCCGCCGACGAAGTACCACGAGGCTGAGGCCACCACGAGCACGGTGAAGATCAGCAGGATGATGCTCGAACGCGATGTGCCTGCTCCGCTCGTCTCGTCGTCCTGCGGGCCTTCGTCGGGGGAAGGGGAGGTGGAGAAGCTGTTCACAAGGGCAGGCTTCCTTCACGCTGCTTCGCTTTCCTGTCGTGCTGGCTCCGCCCCAGGCGCTGCGTTACGCCGCCGCACCCTTCCTGCCCCGCACGAGGGGGGAATAATTTTCAAGGATTGGCAGGGCTCTCCTCGGTGGGCATTGAATAGCCTTGAACAGGATTCAGCATGGCGTCATCGGCTTGTGCCCCCGGCCCTCCGCTGGCGCTGCGTCCCCAGGTTCGACGACGCTGGCTTGCGCGCCGGTGTCCTGCCTCGGAGCCGTTCGTGAGGAGGAGAAACTTCTTGGTTGCCGCCGGACTGACGGGGTCGTTCCCCAAGAGGTTCTCCATCACGCCATGAAGGGGCGCGTGCTGGGCGGACGCTACACGCTCGAGAAGCGGGTGGGCGAAGGGGGCATGGGGGTCGTCTACAAGGGGCGTGATCGCGTCACCGATGAGGTGGTGGCGGTGAAGATCATCCGCTCCGACATCGCCTGCGAAGCCCGCGCCGTGCAGCGCTTCTTCCGAGAGGCCAAGGCCGCCTCCAGCCTCGCTCACCCGTCCATTGTCCGCGTGCTCGACGAGGGGACCGATACAGAGCACTACATCGTCATGGAGTACGTCGACGGGGTGACCATTCGTGAATGGGTGCGCACCTTCGGTCGCGCGCCTCGAACCCTCATCCCCGTTCTCGGAGACATCCTGCACGCCCTCAACCACGCCCACTCCCGCGGCATCGTGCACCGCGACATCAAGCCGGAGAACATCATCGTCACCCCCGACCGACGGGCCAAGCTCATGGACTTCGGGCTGGCGCGCCCCATGAACGTGCGGGGCGTCACCATCACCCAGGAGGGGGCGGTGGTGGGCACCGTGGCCTACATGTCGCCCGAGCAGGCCAGCGGCAAGCGCGGCGACGAGCGCAGCGACCTGTACTCGTTCGGCGTCGTGGCCTACGAGCTCTTCAGCGGCAAGCGCCCCTTCTCATCTGATAGCCCGATGAACGTGCTCATCAAGCACATCCAGGAAGAGCCGGTGCCGCCTCGACGGCACAACCCGGGACTTCTGCCCGCGGTGGAGGAGGTCATCCTCCGCCTGCTTGCCAAGCGCCCGGAAGATCGCTATCCCGGCGCGATGCAGGCGCTCGATGCGTTCA
>RGZZ01000321.1 GCA_010028905.1 Pseudomonadota bacterium
CTGGAAGAGGGCTGCGAACTCGCGCTCCACAAGCTTCTCGTCGCCGTCGAAGTTGACCCAGCCACCATTGTCGAAGGGCAGCGGCTCGTCGCAGCTGATCTCGAGGCCATCGAGCGGCGATGCGTTGATGAACGCGCTCACGAGGCGCCCTGTGGTGGGCCCTTCCGGACCGCTCACGATCACGCGGTCATCGATGCGGAAGAGGCTCTGGTTGCCATCGGGACCCATGGCCTCGAGGTGATAGCGGTGACCGTTCTTTCGCTGCTCGAGCGGAGTGATCGACTTGAATCGCAGGGCCAGCCCTTCGCGCTCGCGCTCTTCGCTGGTGCGTGACCACAGCCACGCCTGCTGCGATTTCACAGCGCGCAGCTCTTCGAGCAGGTCGGCTTCGTGGCGCTTGAAGAACGCGCGCACGTCTGCGGTGAGCGCGGCTACCCGTGGCTCATTGGCGGCGTAGCGCTTTCGCAGCCCTTCCGGCCGCGTGTCGTGATGCTCGCTGAGGTGGGTGAGCAGGGTGCAGGTCCCGCGTGTCTGCTTGTAGCACGTGCCGCACCAACGCTCGTTGAACGGGGCATCGGTGGCCCCGTCGACGAGCAGCACCTTGTTGCGCAGTGCCACCGCTCTGCGAAACGCGGGCGCATCGAGCTTCACCGTGGTCATCACCTGATCGAGGTCGGGCTTGCTGTGCAGCAGCAGGGTGTGGATGTCGCGATGGGTCTCGCCGCGCGAGACCAGCATCAGGCCGTACGAGAGCACCTGCAGTTCGTCGGTGGCGCGCTGCCTGCCCGTCTTGAGCTCGGCCAGCACCACGGGTGTGTCGCCCTTGAACCAGAGGGCGTCGATGCGACCTTTCAGCCCCAACTGGGGAGCGATGACGTAGGTCTCGGTGTTCAGCGTGGAGTTGCGCGGCTTGGGGTCGGCCCACTGGCGAAGACGGCTCACGTGCTTGTCGACGGTGGCACGCAGCGCCATCACGTCCTCGTATCCGGATTGCGCCAGAGGGACGAGCTGCACGCCGATCTCTTCGGTCTGGCGCGCCTCTCCCACATCGTTCCGGTTCCAGATATCGGGGAAGAGATCGTTCACCACGTTTCCGACGACGAGATGGTTCGAGATGTCGGTGGCTTCGTAGCGCTTCACGAGCTTGACGCGCTCGCAGTCGTGCACGTTCGAGAGGGCGGTGACGTTCACCAGCCAGTCCGGGTCGAGAACCACCAGGCTCTTGTCGTTTGCGACGAATCCGGTGCCGTGCGCGAACAGGTGAAATGCAGAGACGCTCACCCCATTCTTGCGCTTGCTCAGGGTGGGCCAGACGTCGAACAGGCGCTCGCCCAGCTCGACGGCCCAGGTCTCGGTGAGCAGCAGGGTGCGCCCCTCGAGCTCATCGGCCGCGTAGACCATGCACGTGAACCCGTCCGGGACGCGGCGCATGTCGCCGATGCGCCCGCTCAGCAGCGGTCGGGCGCAGTCGTTGCCGGGCTCGCAGACGAAGCAGGTGTCAAAGGCGAAGCTGGGGAGGTTGTGCAGCGGTGTGGCGTTGGGGTCGGCCTGGTTCAGGCACTGCTCGGCGGTCAGGCGGCGCTTCGGGTCTTGCAGCAGGCAGCCGGTGATGATGGCCTGGAAGGGAGCGGGGATGGACGCGTCGATGACGGGCGTGCGCGGCTGGCTCGGAGAGGTGGGGAGCCGACCGGTGAGGCACTCGTGGAGCACGCACCCCAGGCTCCACATGTCGAAGCTGCTCTCGAGGGTATCGCTCTCGGCCTCTGGAGGGCTGTAGGCCGGGGTTCCCGGATGGCGCGAGGCGGTGCGCAGGTAGCCGCTCTCCCGCGCGAGCCCGAAGTCAGAGAGCTTCCAGGTGCTGCCCACCCGGAGCACGTTCGCCGGTTTGAGGTCGCGATGGACCAGCTGGCCTGCGTGCAGATGGGCGAGTCCGGCGCAGAGATCGGCGGTGAGCGCGCGGGCCTCATCGACCGACAGCGGGCCGCGCTCGAGGCGCTGGGCCAGAGACTCGTCGGCCAGCTCCATGGCGATGAAGAAGCGGCCGGCCAGCTTGCTGCCGAGGTGGTTCTTGCCCGCCCCATGGCAGCTGATGACGTTGGGATGCTGACATCGCTGAAGCGTCTTCACCTCGTTCATGAGAATGGCCTCATCGGCCAGCCGATCGCGTAGCAGCTTGACAGCCACCAGGCCCGCCTTCCCTTGGCCGAGAACCTCGCGCTCGGCCTTGTAGACCGAGCCGAACGTGCCATGGTTGACGAATTCGGTGATGCGGTACTTGTTGTCGACGACTTCGTTGATGAGATCGAGCATCGGGGTCTGCTTTCAGTGCGGCTGCTGGTCATGGGCGGGGCGCTGAGCGCTCAGGCCGCGTCGTGCGTGCGGTTGCGTCGCGGATCGGGGGCGATTTCAACGGTGTCTGCCTGCCACCCTGCATCGGTGGGGGCAACCCATCCGGTGCAGGGCTGCTCGGCGCTGCGATTGCGCAGATCGCGCAGGTCGCGCGCAAGCTCGCGCTCGCGCACGGCCTCGCGACGTCGGCGCCCGTTGCCGCGGCGGCGGCTATCAGCCCGCTTCCAGACCGTGATGACCTCGTGGTTCGATTCAACCACCGTGACCCCGCGCATGCGTTCGTACGCGGGACCGAGATCGCGCAGCGTGCGATCGTCGAGGCGGTAGACCGACGCTCCGTTGCGACCGCGGGTCTCGACACCGATGCCGATGGCGAGGTCGATGGCTTCAGACGTCACACGGCGCTGCTGGGTGCGCTGCTGGGCGTGCAGGGTGAGCTTCATGGCGAGGGACCTCCTTGTGCGTTCGATGTGGATGCGTGATGACGGGGACGATGTCTGGGAGAGGCTGTTCTCTCTGCACCCATCGTGCCATGCGATGCTCTTCACGGGAAAGGATGGATGCTTTTCACGGAAGTCTTCACGCTCGGGCGGAGAGCGCGGCGGGAGAAGGTTCGGGGAGAGGAGATTGGGGAGGCGGAAGGCCCGGGATGGGGAGGCGGCTAAACATGGTCATCAGCCGCGCAGCGACACGAGACAGCGGAGGGTGGAGGCCGAACCGATGGGCGCTTGGGGACGGGAGGGCATCAAGGACGCCCCCATGGGGCAGGTCGTCGATTTCGTCTCCCGGTGCCTTCGACCCGGGGCGCGCATCGAGCCCGATGGGAGGAAGTACCGATTCCAGGGAGAGGCGTGCGGCGTGCAGGTCACGGCCACCACGATCCGCGCTCTGGCCGTTGCACTCGTGGCGGCCGTTGAAGGGGCGCGGGAGATCCGCTACGACGAGCTGTGGGCCTGCGCGGTTCAGAGCCGGGTCGACGATCTCTCCCAGGCGGGGAGGCGGCGCTTCGCCGACAACCTGCGCGATGAGTGGGAGCAGGTGCTGATCGCGCGTCGGCGCAGCGGGGAGTCGGCGCTGGCCATGCCGTCATCGGTGACGCCCGTGAGCCTGTCGGTGCTCGCCGCCGTCTTCGAGCTGTCGGCGGCTGCCTCGCTGCTGCACAAGCTGCGTCCGCCGCGACTTGCGGTGACCTACAAGGGCGTGCCGAAGCCAGCGGTGGTGCTCGACGTGCTCGAGCCGGACGTCTGGAAGATGGTGGGAAACGCGCGCTCGCCTGAACCGCCGGACAAGATCGCCCTCGATCACGACCCGTACCTGTCGCGCCAGGCCTTCGAGATCAAGCTGGTGTCGGGCCGCCTGCACGTGCGGCTGGCCTCGAAGAGCAACAAGCTCTACTTCAACGGGCGTGAAGCCACGTCGTTCGAGGTGGGGCACGGCGATGATTTCACCTTTGCCGACCTCACCTTCCGCTTCGAGGACAGGCCGGCCGACCACGATCGGGAGACCCCGCAGTGGCCGGCGCGAAAGGCGCGGTCAGTGGAGGCGTTCGAGTAGGGCTCCTGGGGTGCGCTCAGGATGCGCCTCGGTCGACCTCGAGTGGCAGTTTCACATGACGGTCAATCGCTACCACCAGCTGAAGTGCCCGTGGGCGAAGAAGCCGATGAAGGCGTTCACCAGTCCGAGCACCACCGAGCCGAGCAGGCCGGCGAAGATCCCCTTGACCTCGAACCCGTCGACGAACGCGCTTGCGAGCGAGAACGTGAAGCCCACGAGCACGAAGTAGAAGAGGCCGAACGTCAGAATGGTGAGGGGCAGGGTGAGGATGAGCAGCACCTTCCACAGCACGGCGTGGATGACGCCCAGCACCAGTGCGGCCATCGCGGCCGCTCCGAAGTTGCGCACGCGCATGCCGGGAACGACGGAGGCGGTGACGTAGACGCCCACGGCGTTCAGCAGCCACACAGCGGCGAAGTTGATGAGCATGTCCATGAGAGGCTCCTTCGAGCCCAGGCCTGTTGGGATGAGTCTCCGCGTCGAGCAGAGCGATGGCCTGCGGCCCCTGTCTTGGGTGTTCCCCAGCAGGCACGGCTCTTCCTCGGGGTGTGCTGGCCTTGGCGGTTTTGCTGTTGCAGTGCGCTCTCGGTCAGACCTCGACCCGTGCTGGTCGAGCGGTCATCGAGGACAGCCGGCTTTCTCGAGCAGGCGCCCACACATCTGCTGCGAACCTCGCATACGTGGGAGCTGATGAGATGGGTTCACGTGAGGCTGGGTTCGAGCGCTGGGAGAGCCGGTATCGCTCCGCGTCGCCTGCCGTCGACCTCGAGCCCAATCCGTTTCTGGTGGAGAGCGCTCCCTTGCTGGGGTTCGGCGGCCAGGTTCTAGACGTGGCGATGGGCGACGGTCGCAACGCCCTCTACCTGGCGCGCCTCGGGTTTCAGGTGATCGGCCTCGACCGCTCTCCTACCGCGGTGAGCCTGGCGCGCGAGCGTGTACGGCGCGAGGGGCTCGAGCTCGAGGGGGTTGTGGCCGATCTCGAGGGGTACGTGCTGCCGCGAGAGGCGTTCGACGGGGTGGTGGTCACGTTCTACCTGCAGCGCAGCCTGTTCGCGGGCATCGTCGAGACCCTGCGCCCAGGCGGATGGCTGCTGTACCAGACCTTCACCACGGCCATCCTGAAGTATCGGCCGTTCAATCGCGCCTATCTGCTCGAACGGGGAGAGCTGCGCGAGGCCTTCGAGGGTTTCGACATCGTGACCTGGCGCGAGGAAGAGAGGGCCGACGAAGGTGTGGCAACGGCCTGTCTGCTTGCCCGGAAGCCGGCCGTGCTCCGCTGAAGCGCTCCGTGTTTGCCGGGAGGGAGAGCTGTTTGTCTTCTTGATCCGGGAAGGCAGCACGGTTGGTCGTCTCAGCGTGCACAGCGCCCCCCCCTACCGCGCCTCTTGCTCGTCTCGCAGGCGCAGGCCCCTGGGCACGATCCAGCGCTCGATGCCGTCGAACAGCAGCTGCACTGCGATGGCCAGGCAGGCCGCGGGAATGGCCCCTTGCATCAGCAGGTGCATGTCGTCGCGGCGCACCCCCATCATGATGGGCTCGCCGTAGCCTCCCGCGCCCACGATGGCTCCGATGGTGGCCGTTCCCACGTTGATGACCGCTGAGGTCTTGATGCCCGCGAGAATGGCGCGCGAGGCGAGGGGGAGCTCGATCTTCCACAGGCGTGTTCGAGCGGGCAGGCCCAGGGCGAGCGCGGATTCGATGAGCGGTGGCGAGATGTCGCGCAGCCCCGTGCACGTGTTGCGCAGGATGGGAAGCAGCCCGTAGATGAACAGCGCCACCAGGGCGGGCTTGTACCCGATGCCGAGCAGCGGGACCATGAAGATCAGCAGCGCGAGCGAGGGGATGGTCTGCAGCACCCCGCACACACCGACGATCCACCCTCCCAGACGCGGGTGGCGCGACGCCAGCACCCCCAGGGGCACACCAAGGCAGATGTCGAGCAGCAGGGGGAGGCTCACCAGAAAGAGATGGTGCGCGGTGTCGCTCAGCAACCG
>RGZZ01000322.1 GCA_010028905.1 Pseudomonadota bacterium
ACCTCGAGCGCAAGGCCGAGAGCGGGGGCGCCCGCAGCGATACCGCTTCGGCTCCGCCTGCAGCCCGCAGCGCAAAGGAGGTTGCCGCGTGATGACGCCAGCACAGACCGCGCCCCCCCGCGATGCTTCCCGCACCCCGGACGCCTTGACCGAGTGGTCCGGCGACGCGGTGCTCGACGAACCCGTCCGCGCCCTGCGCAGGGTGCTCGAACGGCTCACGACCGGCGACTTCGCCATGACTGCTGACCGCATCGACGGCATCGTGTCACACGTCATCGGCGTCGCGCAGCAGGCCCTCGATGCGGGCCGAGAGCGCCTCGCCGAGAGCCTCGATCGCCTGGCCGACGTGCACGGGGTGAGCGAGAGCGCAGCCATCATCGACCCGTTCAATGCGGTGCAGAAGCGCATGAACCACGCGCTGCGCGAGATCGGAGATGTGCTCTCACAGGCGCGCGCACCTCACGACCTCATGCGCTTGCGACCGCGTCTCGATCTCGCCGCCCTCGGCGTCGAGCAGGCCTCCGAGAACCTCCGCGCGCTCACCGCCGTGGCCGATGATCCGAGACTGACGACCGTTTATCTGGGCGCGGCCCCATCCGTGGGCGCGGTGTCGGCCCTGCAGGCCATCGAAGGCGCGGCCGACGCCCTGGGAGGCTGGTTCGACGGTCCCGACACCGCACTGCTGCACGCAGCACTGGCCCATCTCGAGACCGCACGAGCGCAGGTCGTTGCCATGCTTGCGGAAGCCTCGCCCCCCTGATCTGCAAACCCTCCCCTCCAGACGTCGCTCTTGAAGCCCCTCCCGCAGAGGGACGGCGCGAGAAGAGCAAGAAAACGAGGCCATGGCAGCGCAGCACCACGAGACGCCGATACGTCTTCCTCGCCGACGGGGGTTCTCGGTCCTCGAGACCATCGTGGCGCTGTTCATCCTCGTCGCGGCAACGGCGCTGTCGGCCAAGATGCTCGGAATCTCGCTGCGCGTGTCCGGCACTGTCAGAGACGAGGCCATCGCGCTCACGATAGCGGAGCGTCGCCTTCACCAGATTGAGAATGCCACGGCAGATCCGGGCTTTGCCTTCGCCTCGGGCTTCGACACCCTGCCAGAGATGGCCACCGCACCAGACCACGACTTCCCAAACTTCACCGTCTCTGCCTCGAGCGCCCCTCGCACCGTGTTCTCCCCCGTGACCGCACCGAACGCCGCGATTCGCAACAACGGCCGTCTGCCCGCGAGATTCGACGGCTGTGCGCGGGTGGTCAAGGTCACCGTCTCCTGGGGTCACAACACCGATGCGAGCCTTCGGCCACGCACGCTCTCCATCTTCGGACTCGTGACCGAGCCACCCAGACGGCTGGCCTCATTCGCCCTTACGCCCTCGGGGGCAACCTCGCTGGGCAGCGAACCGCTCACGTTGCAGGTACAAGGCAGAGACCCGGACGGACGAGACATCGGTGACCTCGTCTACACCTGGGAGGTGATCCCCCTCAGCGGCAACATCACGATGAAGCTGCTCGACCAGGGCAACGGCTCGAAGGTCGAGCTCACCAACAGCTATACGTTCCCAGACGGGGTTCGCCGACGCACCGGTGGACGGGTGCGCATCCGGGTTCGCGCAACGTGCGGCGGGCGCGAGCTCATTCTCGACCCTCCCCTCGACCTCGACCTCGGCGCGGCGGGTCCCGCATGAGCGCTCGCGTGACACGCCATGGCTTCACGCTCGCGGAAGCGCTGGTGGCGCTCTTCATGATCGGGGTCTGCATGACCGTGGCAGCCCGGCTCTTCGCCAGCGGACGCGACGCGATGATGCATGAAGAGACGGGGCTCGCCCAGGTTCGTACCGCGCGACTGTGTCTCGAGACCCTTCGCGGCGACATCGAGCAGGCAGATGCTGCGTCGCTGAAGGGCGCAGGTTCCGCGGCCGATCCCCTCGTCATGCAGCGGGCCGACGCATCGCGCGCCATTCGCAGGCTTGCGCTGCCCATGCCGTTCACACCATCGCCGGACGCCTCCCCCTCGACACTTCCCACGCCGTCGCTCGTGACCGTCAAATGGTGGCTCGACACAAGCACCCATGCCCTGGTGCGCGACGCGGGCGGCGCAGCGCTCAGCGTGGGCAGCGAGATCTCGGGCTTCACGGTGAACCCGCAGACCCCCCCGTCCGCGCCACCGCATGGACCCTGGGTCTCGATCCGCCTCGAGATCGGCGAAGGGCCATCCGCCCTGACCTTCACCGATCTGATACGTCCTCACCTGCTGGGAGGGGAAGCCCCTTGAGGCGTCGCGGGTCGGCCCTCGTCCTGGCACTGCTCGTGGGAATCGTGCTGCTGCTGCTCGGTCTTGGCCTTCTCGTGATGCAGTCCCGCGCCTACGATGAGGCCCGTCTCCTGCGCGAGCACGCGCAGGCCGGGCTGCTCGCGCGGGCCGGCGTCAAGAGCGCGATGCTTCGCCTGATGCGCGATCGGCGCTTCCCTCCCCGCCTCGGCGGCCGCACGGTCTACGGGTACACGGAGACCCTCCCCGACCCGGACAACCCTGACATTCCCGTGGGCACCTGCAGCGTGACCATCGACGTATCGCGCCGCGGGTCGGCATCCCGAGCGGCACCGAATGCCGCCGCGACCTACCTCTACCCGTGGTACACCCTCCGCGTTCGCTCGGTGGGCGCAATCGCCGATGCCAATGGCCGGATCCGCGCCTCGCGTGCCCTGCAGGCCGAGATCGATGTGTCGCCCGCGCAGCGCGGTCAGCTGCCCGTCTACCACCCCGAGAACGACAGCGTCGAGGTCACCAATCCGCAGTACTTCCGATGTCTGCGATGGGAGGATGACGCCTCGCTGTGACGATCGGAAACCGCGCTGCGCAACGTGCCCGCAAGGGGTTCACGCTCCTCGAATCGCTCATCGTCATCGGCCTCGTGGGGATTGCCTTTGCCATCGGATTCACGGCCGTGCACACCTGGCGTTCGCGCACGGGCGTGCGCGCCGCGGCCCAGCGCCTGCTCGCCGACCTCTCCTGGGCGCGGCAGCACGCCATGGCCACGGGGCTGCCCACCGGGCTGATGTTCGCACAGACGGCCGCAAGCCCTGGGTATCAGGTGGTTCGCGCGCGCGATGATATCAGCGATGTGCCCGACATCGAGCGCGACGTCTTGTGGGACGAGAGCGACGGTCTCGTTTCCTGGAGCGGGTCATGGGACGGTCTCCCCTTCAGCGCAACCTATCCCCCCTCAATAGGTGCCGCCGACGCGCGACTCGATGCCTGGGTGAGGACGCTGGGGGCTGAGGGCCGACGCTGCCTGATCTTTCGGGCCAACGGAACCACGATGGGGGAGAACATCCCACATGTCGACGGCGAGAGATATCTGGCCGTCTGCTCCGGCCTGCGGTATTCCGCCGACCACCTCGATGCTGCGGGGCCGTCGTACACGGTGCGCGTCTCGAGTCTCGGCGGTCTGTCGCTGATCGAAGGGCTGCCAGGAAAGCCGGTCGCTGCCGAGCCCCAGCCTCGTCCCGCCCTGGGTGGATTGAGCGCGCACCTCGCCCCTCCCAGATCAGTGAACCACGACCCCGAGATCGACGCCCCCATCGAGATAACGCCCCTGCCGAACCAGAGCCTCCTGCCATCGGGGGCTGACGCGCAGGTGCGCCAGGATGGCTCTCTGTCGCTCGTGATCACCGCCTCCGACGCTGACGGAGACCCTTTGTGGTGCGCATTCGGCTCCTTCGACGCAGGCCCGTTGTCTGACACCCCCCCATCCCACCCAGACGGTACCGTTCCGACGCAACGCGCCGGCGGGGGCGTCTGGTCGGTGGGCGGGAACGGTCCCGAACCGATGCACTACGATTCGACCCGCGAGCGATGGGTCGCCACCGCCGAGTGGTACCCGCCGAGAGAAGCGCCGCTGGGGTCGTGGTTCTCGCTCGGCGTGCGCGTCACCGACGGGCGCGGTGGTTCGTCGACACGATGGCTCGTCATCCAGATCACGCCCCCCGGCGGCAGCAGGCTGTGCTACTGCAAGGTGCCGGATGACTGGTACTACGTCGTTGACAACGCCAACGTGCCGCAGTTCGGTGGGGTCACCCTCGTGGCCAGCGCCGTGGGCACAGAGGAGACGCGGCTCCCGGACTACGGCCGATCGTGGATCCAGTATCCCCTTCTCTTCAGCCATGACGGTAACTGGCTGCTCACGCAGTCTGTGTACATCTACGTAGAGGGCCCATCGAATCGCGCCCCTCGTCTCAGACTCATCGACGTCGATTCGGGTGATGTGGTGACGATGCCCGGTCTCGACGAGATCGCCCGGACCTTTGCCGCAAAAGAGCACGTCGAGGTTCTCGACCTCTCGCCGGATGGCAGCCATGTGCTCTACCATCGCACGGGCCCGCTGGTCGAAGGTGCCGAAGGCGCCTGCACCTTCAGCGACACCGATGGGTCGGGGCTGTACATCGCATCGCTCGATGGAGACAACCGGGAGGATCGTCGCCTGACGACCCACGCGCTCACATCTCCCGTGCAGGCCCGCTTCGGACCCGCGGGCCACGTGGCCGCCATTGCGGGGCGTCACCTCATGATCTGGGACCCGGGCGCCACCTCTCCCGCTGACGCGTGTCACCCGACCCCTCCACCCACGGCGGTGCCGAGCGCCTCTTCAACCCCTTCGCCGCCTCCTGTGATGGGCTTTCGCTGGCGGTCAAAGGTGAATCAGCCTCCATCCATCGCAATCGCGCAGGACGGCGAGATCTACGAAGCCCACGAGGTAGACGGGCACTGGCTGCGCGACACCACCCTCGTGACCCGCGAGGTCTCGGGGGGCAGCACCGGGCTCGTCGCCATCTCGGGCAATGACCAGTTCGTCGCCTGGACCGCGCGCGTCCCCGTGAGACGATACGTCTACACCGTTGAGTCGAACGACGATTCCGCGGGCAGCCACTACGCGCTTCGGGCGCCTGTGGTGTCGACGGCCCACTGGATGCTCCTCAGCGGCCAGACCACCCCCACGCCCCTCGATGACGTGGCGGGCCTCCTCTGGCTTCCCGATTTTCGTCAGATCGCCGTGTGGAAGAGCCCGGGAGATGACCAGATGGGCCCTTACGAGCTCATCGACCTCACGAACGGCACGCATCAGACCCTCGTGCAGAACGCAGCATCGCTCGTCGTGCAGCCACCGCGCACGAACCGGCGATACAACAGCTACTGATGCATCTTCGCACAGACGCGCAGACGGCCAGATCGAAGCGGGGGTTCACCTTGCTCGAGATTGTCGTGGCGATCGGCCTGATGGCCCTGGCCTTCGCCATCGGATTCACGGCTGTTCGCGTGTGGCGAACCCGCACCGGCGTGAGGGCGGCCGCCCAGCGCCTGATGGCCGATCTGGCCTGGGCGCGCCAGAGCGCCATGACCACGGGAAGCCCGGTCGGCCTCTTCTTCTCGCCTTCCGCCGCCGGTCCCGGCTACCATGTGGCCCGCGCCGAAGCGGGCCTCACGGGAGAGACCGCCCTCGAACGAACCGTGGCATTCGACGACGACGAGGGCCTCGTGGTCTGGTGCGGGCAATGGGAAGGAACCACGACGAGCAACGACTTCCCCGCAAGCGCCGGCGCCACCGACCCCGCGGCCAAGGCGTGGCTCGATCGAGGCAGCGCCCAGTGGCGGTCGGTGGCCTTCACCGCGAACGGGCTGCCGATGAGCGTGAACATGCCTCATGCGTCAGGCACGCGCTACATCGCGGTGTGCTCCGGCGCCGAGGGGGAGGGCGACGCCCTGCGTGCAGCCGGCCCGTCGTACACCATCGACATCTCGCCGATGGGCCAGATGTCGATGCGCGAGGGCATCCCGGGCTTCCAGACCGCACCGGACGGTTTGGGAAAGCGAAACTCCCCCGCCCT
>RGZZ01000323.1 GCA_010028905.1 Pseudomonadota bacterium
TGGCGAGCGCTCCTATCGCTGAGGTGCGGCCCATCATCGCCGCGCCGCCGTGAAACCGGCTGAAACGGTCGTGAAATGCGGGTGAAGCCGGGTCTGTTCTGGGCTGATCTGCACAGAACGCGCGGAATCGCTGTTGCGGGGCGCGTGGGGCGAAAAGTTCTGACGCTCCTGGGCCAGAATGCGCGCAGGAGTTCGGCTCGTCGGGTGGAAGCCGCGGCAGACAACCACGGCTGGCCACGCCGCAACCAGGAGGCCGCACATGTCCGACGCCCAGAACATGGAACAGCTCGCCATCAACACGATTCGCACGCTCTCGATGGACGCCGTGCAGAAAGCCAACTCTGGCCACCCGGGCACGGCCATGGCGCTGGCCCCCCTGGCCTACACCATCTGGAACCGCCACATGCGCTTCGACCCGCAGAACAGCCTGTGGCCCGATCGCGATCGCTTCATTCTCTCGAACGGCCACGCCTCGATGCTGCTCTGGTCGATGCTCTACCTCACCCAGACGCAGGCGGTCAATGACAACGGCGTTCAAGAGGCGGGCATCACGCTCGACGACATCAAGCGCTTCCGCCAGCTGGGCAGCATGGCGCCAGGTCACCCTGAGTACGGCATGACGGCGGGGGTTGAGACCACCAGCGGCCCCCTCGGCCAGGGCTGCGGCAACAGCGTGGGCATGGCCATCGCCCAGAAGTGGCTGGCGGCGCGCTACAACAAGCCGGGCTTCGAGCTCTTCGACTACCGCGTGTACGTCTTGTGCGGCGACGGCGACATGATGGAGGGCGTGGCCTCTGAGGCGGCGTCGCTGGCGGGTCATCTCGGCCTCGACAACGTGTGCTGGATCTTCGACAACAACCACATCACCATCGAGGGCAGCACGAAGCTCGCCTTCACCGAAGACATCGCGGCGCGCTTCATGGGCTACGGCTGGAACGTGCTGCGGGTGGGCGACGCTAACGACGTCGCGCGCATCAGCCACGCGCTCGACGTCTTCGCGCAGACGAAAGGGCGCCCGACGTTCATCATCCTCGACAGCCACATCGGCTGGGGCTCGCCCAACAAGCAAGACACCGCGTCGGCTCACGGCGAGCCGCTCGGTGAAAACGAGATCACGCTCACCAAGCGCTTCTACGGCTGGCCGGAAGACGCGAAGTTCCTCGTTCCCGACGGCGTGATCGAGCACTTCGCAGAGGGCGTCGGCAAGCGGGGCGCAGAGGCGCGAAAGGCGTGGGACGACAAGCTCACCGAGTACCGCCTTGCGTTCCCCGAGCTGGCCCACGAGATTGACCTGATGCAGCGGCGCCAGCTTCCGGAAGGGTGGGAGACCGCGCTGCCCGTCTTCCCCGCCGACGCCAAGGGAATGGCGGGTCGCGACGCCTCCGGCAAGGTGCTCAACGCCGTGGCGCCGCGTCTTCCCTGGCTCGTGGGCGGCTCGGCCGACCTTGGTCCGTCGAACAAGACGCTGCTGGGCGGCGACGCGGGCAGCTTCCAGGCCGGCAGTTACGCGGGCCGCAACCTGCACTTCGGCATCCGCGAGCACGCCATGGCCGCGGCGGTGAACGGCATGGCCCTGTCGAGGCTGCGTGCCTACAGCGGCACGTTCTTCGTGTTCAGCGACTACGCGCGGCCGTCGATTCGCCTGGCCGCGCTGATGCGCATCCCCAGCCTGTTCGTCTTCACCCATGACGCATTGTCTGACGGGGAAGATGGTCCCACCCATCAGACCATCGAGCAGCTTGCCGCGGTTCGCGCCATCCCCAATCTGGTGGTGTTCCGCCCCGGCGACGCCAACGAGGTGGTCGAAGCGTATCGCTACGTGCTGGCGCTCCAGCACCAGCCCGCGCTGCTCACCTTGTCGCGCCACGCGCTGCCCACCCTCGATCGCGCGAAGTACGCGCCGGCCGCCGGCACGGCGAAGGGGGCCTACGTGCTCGCCGACGCCCCGGACGGCAATCCGGAGGTCATCATCCTGGCCAGCGGCAGCGAGCTGAACGTGGCCGTGGCGGCGCATGAGCTGCTGGTGGCAGAAGGGGTGCGATCGCGGGTGGTCTCCATCCCGTCGTTCGATGTCTTCGAGCGTCAGTCGGCCGAGTATCGCGAGAGCGTGCTCCCCCGATCGGTGAAGGTGCGCGTGGCTGTCGAGCAGGCCACGCCCTTCGGGTGGGATCGCTACGTGGGGCCGGACGGCGTGGTGATCGGCATGACCGGCTTCGGCGAGTCGGCCCCCATCGGCGATCTGAACAAGCACTTCGGCTTCACGCCGGAGAACGTGGCGGCCAAGGTCAAGGCGCAGCTCGCGCTGACTGCGGGCAATGCCTGAGCGCGCATTGTTGCGAGGCCGCCTCGCAACAATGCGCGACGCGCACTGATCGCGCGGCCCGAGGGCTCAGCCCTTGGGTTGACGTTTCCACTTGAACGTCTTGCAGATCTGCGCCAGCACGTCTCGTGCGATGTCGGGCTTTGTCGACTGGCCGTCATTGTAGTGGAGCGAGAACGACCGGGGGCCTTCGTACACCCACACCTGGAACATGCGAGTTCCGATCTCCGCCACGCCCCAGAAGCCGTTCAGATTCACGATCTTGTACTCGCAATCGGGATTGCGCTCGTTCCCGCTCATCATGCCACGGAGATCCTTCTCGGCATTCTTCTGTGTGTCTTTCGAATAGCCGCTGACGGCATCATACCGAGGCATTCCTGTGATCGAGATGGGCGAGGTGCCGTACTTGTCCGGCTCGAGGTAGAACATCTGCGTCATGAACTGCGAGCGCTGCCATCTGCCGTCGAGCTCGAACTGAAAGCCTGGGCACTTCTCCTCGCTTGACAAGGGTTCGAAGGTCAGGGGGGCTGCAGTAGCCGGGCGCACGAAGAGCCCCGACATGAGAATGGCGAGCAAGATGGGACGAAGACGGTGGAGATGAATCACGGAAGAGAGCTCCTTAGTCTGTTCGGGGTCACGCCGTCGTTCTTCGTTCGACGCGAATCCCGTTGATGACCACCTCGCTGCCGTTTGCGGTCACGGTGCCCGCATCGGCCGTTCGGCGAGCAGCGTCCGACGCTGCGGTGTTCCATTCCTTAAGGAGCGCCGATTGCGTGGCCTGCTCTCGCAGCGCGGTCAGTTCGTTCGAACGTTCCTTCCAGTGCCCGCGAAGCGGTTCGAGGGTCTTGCGCATCGAGTTCTCGACGCGGGCAGGAATGAGCCACGCCACTTGTTTGCCGACGATGCGTGGGGTGACCAGCAGGCCCGCGCAAAAACTCGTTGTCTGGATGACCGAGGCGATCGCGACCGGCATCGGGAGCATGTGGGTCAGCGCCGCTCCCGCAATCACCGTGCCCGCGAACGAACCCACCTGGACCCACCCTAGCACAGGCTCCGCGCAGTGTTTCCAGGTTTGTTCGTAGAGCTCACGCTCCATTGCTAACAGGGTGCTCCGGTCGCCGTCGAGGGCGGTGTTGTAGTGCGCGAGACGCGCCTCGGCGGTCGACTTTGCCGCAGTGGCGAGGATGACTGCCGCGTCTTTTTCGACGCGCTCGAGCAGGGCCGCGCTCAGCCCCGCGGTCGTGGCAGCGCCCGGACTCGCGGCAACGGTCGCGCTGCGCCCAGCAAGCCTGGCGTGTGCCATCAGCTCGGGAATCGTCGTCTGCAAGCGCGCGAGCCCTTCGGCCGTGGTTGGGGCCCCGACCGTGGTGTTGCCGGCGCGTTCGAAGATCTCTCCCGAGACATCGGGGTAGGCATTCAGGAGGTCGAGCGTGCTCTCCAGGCGGACACGGCGAGCGGGGAGCCCATTCGCGTCATTCACCCAGGTCGTGGTGCCACGCAGCACGCCGGGAGGGAGCGTCGGCCGCTTCGTGAACATCGTTGCGACCGCGTTGAGCTTGAGGCTTCGGCCCTCGAGGCCGTTGCTCTCGTTCACCAGGGTCGACAGCGCCTCGACGTGCGCTTGTTCCAGCGGTTGGGCGGTTTGTGCAATGTGCTGAAGGCTTTCGAGCTTCAGCCGCCGTCCTTCGATGGAGTTGCTCTCGTTCACGAACGATGCGATTCTGGCGAGCGTAGGGGCGTCCATCTGCGGCTGTGCCGTCAGGATCTCGCCGATGCATCGGCGCTTGAGCGCACGCCCTTCAGATGAGTTGCTCTCCGCGATGAACGACGTCACCACATGCTGGCGATCGGCGTTTCGCGTGGGCGAAGCCGTCGCCGTGGACCAGATGGGAGATGGGGTGGAGAGGATACGGCTGAATGTCATGTGCGCAGATTGTGTTGATGCGGTATGAAAGAAAGTTGAATGTCACGCATCGGGGTCGTGCGGAGCGCCATCGCCCGAGAACGCGCCGCGCTCTGCAGGGGTCAGGAGGGAGGCGCTGGGGGATTCCTCTCTCGGGTCTGCGAAGGACCGCGCAAGCGGGCCGTCGGTCGAAGGCGCGGCCTGGCGTTCATCATCCGGATTGGGTTGGAAGTCACGATGATCATCGTCTCGCGTGATGGCTATGCGGTCGAGGTGAGAGAAGACAGCCACGTGCGCGATCACGGCGTGCTCGCGCTCTTCACCGAGGCCGTGGCGTCGATGGCGCTGGGGGGGCGGTCGACCGTGAACGAGGCGGTGGAGATGGGGCGTGTCGTGGGGACCCGCGCCTGCGTCGTCACCCCGCCGGGGGCTGACGTGTACTTCGCCCGTCGGGGAGAGCGGTTCGGATACACGCGCATGGTGCGGGGCATCGCCCCCGAGCCGTGCAGCACCCTCGTGGTGGTGCTCGAGCGAGACGGCGAGATCTATCGCGCGGTCACCGCCTACGTGGGTACGCCATCGCCGCGCGAGCCGTGGGATGCGTCTCTCAGCGGTGACGCCGAGGCGCTCGCCCAGTCGGTGGCGTTCTGGAGCGGTCATGCCCTGGTTGATGATGGCTCGACCCCCCTCGAGCTGGCGTAGGCGAGAGGGCCCCGAGACTACCAGAGCGAGAAGTAGTATTGCCAGGAACTTCCCGCACGATGCTCTGCGAGTCCGACAACCCCGTCAATCTCGAAGTAGCGAACCGTCTTACCATCTGGCGGGGTCTTGCCGTTGACCTGTATCTCAACGCGAGCGTATCGCGGCCTCAGCAGCCCACGTACGTCAACCCGCGACAGCGTCACATCGCTCACCTGTTCGAGCGCGGCACTCTTCTGCTCGACCATCTCTCTGGTCGGTGCGGCATCGCGGTATCGCGCCATGACGGGCGCCCGATAGCTGTTGCGCAGATAGGTCAGAATGGTCTCTCGCGCTTGAGGAGAGAGGTCCCAGGCGTGCAGCCATCGGACAGCCAGCATGAGCAGAATCACACCGGCGGCAAGAGTGCGAGATGCGGCAGTTGTCGGCATGAAGGCTGATTTCTACTGGAGGAGCATTCGCTCCTGGGGGGCTGCATCGGCGGCGAGCGCGGCGGTTGCAAGGTGTCGTCGTGGCATTCTGCGGAGGTGGAGGCAGAACGGTGGCGGTGGCGACCTCCCCTGTTCAGCTTTGTGTCTGGAGGTGGGTGTCATGCGCGTTGTCAAGGCGGCTATCTGTATGGCTCTTCTGGCTTGTCTCGTGGTATCGCACACCGCGCAGGCGGCGACTGAGGTCGACTGGGCCTCGTCTCTGCCGGGCGTCTCGGTCACGGTGTCAAACGACAAGGGCTCCGCGCTGTCACGTGTCTACGCGGTATCTGACGTCGATGCGACCTACGCGGCGGTCAAGCAGGGCTTGACCAAGCGCGGTTGGACGGTTCAAGACGCGGCGAGCACGGTTGTGACGGGGGCGTCGGTGCACGCGCTCGTGGCGACCAGGGAGGGGCGTCGGTTGAGTGTCAGTGTTCAGGCCGCCACGGGTGTGTCGCCCACCATGTCGCTGCACCTCAA
>RGZZ01000324.1 GCA_010028905.1 Pseudomonadota bacterium
CCCGAGGCGTGGCGCAGCGCCGCGGCTCAGAAGGTGGTCGACGTCATCGACCTCCCGGACGAGCCCGCCCCGCGCCTGCAGCGTCCCGTGCTCATGGTGCACGGCTTCCTCGGCGACGCCAGCGACTACGCCGGCATGATCACCTGGCTCGGTCGAGACGGGGCCAACCAGTTCGGCGGCGTCATCGCGGGCGGTCAGCCCTTCGAGGCTGACCCGAAGGCGAACTTCTTCGTGCTCGAGTTCTCGAAGCGCTGGAACCCCATCGAGCGCAACGTGAGCGAGCTGAAGGCCGCGGTCGACGCCATCTGCCGCCAGACCGGCGCGAAGGGGGTCGACATCGTTGCCCACAGCAAGGGCGGCCTCGACGTGCGCACCTATCTGGGCGACCCGGACGAGAAGGTCGACCACCTGCTGCTGCTGGGCTCCCCCGCCCATGGGGCCATCCTGGCCGACCTCGGCGCCTTCGCCCGCGACGCGCTGCACGTCAACGCCTTCCCGCCCTCTGACGATCCCGACGCCACCACGTGCCTGCGAGAGCTCTCCGCCGATCGCCTCGACCGCGACGGCGCCCCCACAAACCCCGTTCTGCACGACCTCAACGCCCGATGGGACGAGCAGAAGAGCCGCGCTGACATCATGAACATCGCCGGCGTCGGCATCCCCACGGTGGGCGGCCGCCTGGGCACCACCCCCATGGGCGACGGCCTCGTCACCGAGCGCTCGGCCTGGCTTCCCGGAGTGCCCTTCAAGCGTCTGTTCATGCGGGCCCACCAGGTTCTCCCGTTCAGTAAATCGGTGATGCGCGAGATGGCCGCGTTCTTCACCGACTCCCCGTCGCCGGGAGACCGCACGCTGCGCGACAAAGCCTGAAAAACGGAAACATCCTGGCAAACACCTGACCCCAGCACAACCGTTAAACTAACGTCACGAGGAAGAATGCTGGGAGGGTTTCACACCATGATCACTTCACTGTCCACCGTCACACCACAGGCTGTCGCTTCGCGCGCCTTCGCCGCGCCCACGAAGGTCGCACAGCCCACCTCACTCGCAGACCGCGTAGAGCTGAGCAAGAACACACCCCGCGAGCTCGACCCCGCCGACGCCGGCGCAGGCGCCATCTTCGGCGGAGTCATCGCATCGCAGATTGCGATTCCCATCGGGTCTGCGGCCGCAGGCCCCATGGGCTCGGTGGTCTTCGGCATCGGGGCAGCCGTCGCCGGTGCCTCGATGGGGTACGGCGCAGGGTTCAAGTCCACCGCCATCGCCGGCCTGGGCGCCCTGGTGGGCAGCATTGCGGGCGGAGCCGTGGCGGGCATTCCCGGCCGTGCCGTCGGCGCGCTCGCCGGCGGCTTCCTGGCCCACAAGCTGCAGGGCTGACGCAGTCAACGCATCATACTGGCTCAGGTGACGTTTCTCGACGCGCCTCGGCCCCCGTCTCGGCACCTGCTGCCACGACGAGGCCGGGGCGCCGCCATTCCGTGAGAAGGGGTGGAGGCCCTTCTCCGCTCGGAGCGCCTCGCCTCTGGCGCGCCATCACACGGTCTATTGCTTCGATTCCGACGATCGATTCGTCATCGCGGTGACGAGTGCACACCCGCCACCCAGGGCCGCGCCGAGGAGCGGCTGACCGGTGATAGCGCAGAGGACCCCTGCGGTGGCGCCGGCAACAGCGCCGACCGTTCCGCCGACGAACGGGAGCGCCACGCTTCCGATGCCCCCGACGACAGGGTTCACCTGGCCTTCGCCCGTCTTGCGGGCAAGATTGAGCGACAGCGCCTCTCCCAGTGAGAATCCCGCCCGTCCTCCGAAACCCAGACCGGTGAGTCCACCAACCACAGCGCCGAGCACCCCGCCGGTGAACGTGCCCAGCGCCCCCCAGGCGGCACCCACAGCAGCCTGAATCATCACATCACGCACGGGGGGGCGACCAGATGATCGGCTGGCCGATAGAAGGTGGAGATGGGGCAAAGCCGCACCGCTCCCCCGAAGCGAGAGCGCGTCAGACGCGTCTCGAACAGATGCATCGATGGGTGTCAAGGAAAGGGATTCAGGTCTGTGCGAGCGTCGTGTCACAGACTGCTCTCGCACGATTCTTGACGGAGAGGGAGCAGACAGGTTCATGGCGGGCCTCCAGAGAGAGTGATGCCGCCTCTTCGCTCAACCTCTTGCCGTCTGAATGTACGCGCCTGCCCTGAAATTTTCCTGAAACCGCCCGCTTCACGAAGGTCCCTCCCCACGTTCCACCCTCAGGCCCTCTTCTGGAGCGGAGCGTGTCAGCAGACCCGCCACGTTGCAGAGAGGAAGGGGATCCCCCTGGTAGACCGAACACCATGCCCCGCGGCCGAGCCCCCCGTCGGCCAGACTAATCGAGACAAAGGTTGACACCCCGTGCCCCTCGTCCGCCATCATGCCCTGCCCGTGTTCGACGAGCTCGAGGCGCAGGGAAAGAACATCCTGCCCCTCGATCGGGCGACCCAGCAAGACATCCGCGAGCTCCACATCGGACTGCTCAACATGATGCCCGATGCCGCCCTCGAGCCCACCGAGCGCCAGTTCCTCAATCTTGTGGGCAGCTCGAACCAGATCGCCCAGCTCTACGTCTACCCTTTCACCATCGAGGGGCTCGATCGCGGCGAGAAGGCCAGCACCCACATCGACACGCACTACACCGCCTTCGAAGAGATACGCGCGCACGGCCTCGACGCCCTCATCGTCACGGGGGCCAATGTGACGCGTCCCGACCTCAGCGCCGAACCGTTCTGGGAGCCGCTGCTCGAGGTCATCAACTGGGCCTCGCAGTCGGTGACCTCGATCTTGTGCTCATGCCTGGCCAGCCACGTGCTGCTCGAGCACATCTACGGACTGCGGCGCACGCCGCTGAGCCGCAAGCGCTGGGGGGTGTACCGCCACCGCGTGGCGCGCATCGACCATCCGCTGCTGGCCGACGTGAACACGCTCTTCGACGTGCCTCACTCACGCTGGAACGACATCCCCCGCGTGAGCATGGAGGCGGCCGGCGTGGTGCCCCTCATCACGACGGCCGATGGCGACGTTCACCTGGCGGTGAGCGCCGACGGCCTGCGCTACGTGTTCTTGCAGGGCCACCCGGAGTACGACATCAACAGCCTGCTCAAGGAGTACAAGCGTGAGGTGCGACGCTTCGCGATGGGCGAGATCGACGAGCACCCTCCCCTGCCCGAGCGCTACTTCACCTTCGACGCCCTCGACCTCGTCGAGCGCCATCGCGCCCAGGTCGTCGACGCCCGACGCCAGGGCCAGACGCCCCCCGAGTTCCCGGACGACGCCCTCGAGCCCCTGCTCGACAACACATGGGGCGACAGCGCAAAGACCCTGTTCAACAACTGGCTGGGCCTGGTCTATCGCCTGACCCACCTCGACCGAAAGAAACCCTTCGCAGACGGAATCGATCCCAACGACCCGCTGCAGCGGGGAAAGAAATGGAGCCTCGACCACCCATGAAGCCCGAGACCCTTGCCGTACACGCCGGCTACGACGGCGACCCCACCACCCACGCGGTGGCGGTACCCATCTACCAGACCGTGGCCTATGAGTTCGACGACGCCCAGCACGCCGCCGACCTGTTCAACCTCGCCGTTCCCGGCAACATCTACAGCCGCCTCATGAACCCCACCTGCGACGTGCTCGAGAAGCGCGTGTCCGCCCTCGAAGGCGGCATCGCGGGGCTGGCCCTGTCGAGCGGACAGGCCGCCATCACCTACAGCATTCTCACCCTGGCCCAGGCGGGCAACAACATCGTAAGCGTGCCCCAGCTGTATGGCGGAACCTATACCCTGTTCGCGCACATGCTCGGCGGCATGGGCATCGAGGTGCGCTTCGCCGCCGACGATCACCCCGACACCCTGGCCCGTCTCATCGACGAAAAAACGAGCGCCGTCTACTGCGAGAGCATCGGCAACCCGGCCGGCAACATCGTCGACCTCGAGCCCCTCGCCCAGATGGCCCACGCCCACGGCGTGCCGCTCATCGTCGACAACACCGTGCCCTCACCGTACCTGCTGCGCCCCATCGACTGGGGGGCCGACATCGTGGTGCACTCGCTCACCAAGTACATCGGCGGTCACGGAAACTCGCTGGGCGGCATGATCGTCGATTCGGGGAAGTTCCCCTGGGCGGAGAACGCGGAACGCTTCCCCCTGCTCACGCGCCCCGAGCCGGCCTACCACGGCGTGGTCTACACCGAGGCCCTGGGTCCGGCCGCCTTCATCGGTCGCGTTCGCACGGTTCCGCTGCGCAATACCGGCGCGGCCCTCAGCCCGCTCAACGCGTTCCTCATCTTGCAGGGGCTCGAGACCCTGCACCTGCGCATGGATCGCCACGTCGAGAACGCCATGGCCGTGGCCCGTCACCTGCAAGGGCACGAGCGCGTGTCGTGGGTGCAGTACGGCGGTCTGCCCGACTCGCCATACCACGCCCTGGCGCAGAAGTACACGGGCGGGCGCCCGTCGGCCCTGCTCACCTTCGGCATCAAGGGCGGGCTCGAGGCAGGACGAAAGTTCTACGACAGCCTCGGCCTGTTCAAGCGCCTCGTGAACATCGGCGACACCCGGTCGCTGGCGGCGCATCCGGCCTCGACCACGCATCGCCAGCTCACCCCCGACGAGCTGAAGCAGGCGCGGGTGACCGAAGACATGATTCGCCTGTGCATCGGCATCGAGCACATCGACGACATCATCGCCGACCTCGATCAGGCGCTCGCGAAGAGCTGACGCCGGCGGTGGGCGGCACGCGAGCCGCAGGCCCGTGACGCACGCCCATCACGGCGCGCTAGTATCGCGCCATGGTGGGTTCGATGCGCTCGGCCCAGGCCTCGATGCCGCCCGCCATCACACGCACGTCTGACATCCCCGCTTCGCGCAGCAGCGCGGCCGCCTTCAGGCTGCGGGGCCCGCGCTTGCAGAAGACGACGAGGTCCTGCGCCCCGTCGAGCTCGTGCAGGCGCGTGGCCAGCTCGCCCAGGGGAATCAGCCGCGCGCCCGCGATGGCCGCAATGTCGTGCTCGTGGGGCTCGCGCACGTCGAGCAGGTTCAGCGACCTGCCACCGCGGCGCAATGCAGCAACCTCTTCAACGCTCAGACAGACCGGATCGGCGTCTTCCGTTCGCCCCCTCGACGCCACCCCACAGAAGGCCTCGTAATCGATGGGGGCAGTCACCGTGGGATGCGGGCCACAGACGACGCAGCGCGCATCCTTGCCGATCTTGATCTCCCGGAAGGTGAAATCGAGCGCGTCGAACACCGACAGGCGTCCGATGAGCGGTTCCCCGATTCCGAGAACGAGCTTGATCACCTCGAGCGCCTGCAGCGACCCCACGATGCCCGGGAGCACGCCGAGAACGCCCCCTTCGGCGCACGACGGCACCATTCCCGGCGGCGGCGGCTCGGGAAAGAGGCATCGATAGCACGGCCCGCGACGCGCGTCGAACACGCTGATCTGCCCCTCGAAGCGAAAGATGCTGGCGTGCACGTTCGCCTTGCCCTTCAGCACGCACGCGTCATTGATGAGATAGCGCGTGGGGAAGTTGTCGGTGCCGTCGGCCACGATGTCGTATTCCGCGACCAGATCGAGAACGTTGGCCGAATCGAGCCGCAGCCGATGCGCCACGATGTCGATGTCGGCGTTGATGCCGCGCAGCCGCTCGACCGCCGCTTCGACCTTGTCTCTCCCCACGTCAGCACCCGAATACAGGATCTGGCGCTGCAGATTGGTCATATCGACCACATCGAAATCGACCACGCCGATGGTGCCCACG
>RGZZ01000325.1 GCA_010028905.1 Pseudomonadota bacterium
CGCGGATTCACCCAGACGGTATACCCTCTCCAACCGCAGCCGCCGAACATGAAGGCCCCCGCCGCCACACCAATGCCAAACGAGACGAACGACCCCTCACAGCCCGGCCACGGCGCCATCACCGACGGCCAGTACCAGTACGGTGGGGCCCAGGCGCCGTATACCTGCGTGGGATTGTACTGAGGAACGTAGACGATCTCTGGAGTCGCGGGGGCGATCGCAATGGCGCCGTCGACCATTGCGACAGATTCCTGGGCTGTGCTCTGAAGGGTCCCCGCATCACTCGCCCGCGCACGCATGCGCTGCACCGCCTCAAGCACCTGACGTTGGCTGGCGAGGAAGGCCTCGCCCAGGGCCTGGGTCCACTCGAGATTCATTGACAGCTGATGCAGCACATCTGGGAACGCGGTGAGCGAGGTGACGCTCGGGTCCCAGGTCTGCTGCGCAAGCATGCTCGCGCGCGCATCTGCACGCATCTCGGGATGCGCCTGAACCCAGCGATCGGCCTCGACGATCTCGAGGGGATACGCCGACGCCATGAGCACCTGGGTGAGCAGGTTGTCCGGAAAGAGCGCGATGGGTGCGACGAGCTGATCGAGCTGCTCCGCACCCAGGGCCTGGCTGCTCGCCGCACGGACGCGCCCTGAGAGCAATCCGATCATCACGATGAGCACAGCGATGAACAAAGCGAGAAGACGAAGATTACGCATGACGCACACTCCTCTAGGGGAGCGACATGGCATCGGGTCGATCTGCGATCTCGCGGGATCCCTCCCACGTGTGGGCCGTCGTTGGCGCTGCCCGCGCGTGTGGGCCGTCGTTGGCATTCAGATAGACGAGCCCCGCCCGTCCTCGTCCCAGAGATCGCCCGCCATCATGCGACGCCACATGCGAAAGTCGGCACGCAGCGACCACCACGGGTGCTGGAATGTGGCAGGGCGGTTTCGCTCCACCACTACATGGGATACCCACGCGGGACCGTAGCCCAGCAGCGGTAGCAAAGCGAGAAGCCTGGGGCGGCGACGTGCGACGGCATAGGCGGCGGCAGCCACCACCGCCGTGGTGCCCACGAAGTGAGAGGCCCGCGTGGCGACGCGGCTGTGCTCTTGCAGATAATAGGGCCAGAATGCCTCAAAGCTGTCAAACTGCGGCATGGAATGCGCCCTGCCTCTTCTTGAATCGAACTGAAGATATCGACCGAGGCCTTCTCTGCGAAAGCGGCTTCGGTCCTGCTCGAGTTCCACAGCGTTGCGATGGAGCGTTGGTTGCAGGGGGCCGACCATCGTCGCGGCAACAGCCTTCATTTTCTGAGATGCGCTGCGCGCGGTATGAGAATCAGCCTGACGATTGCAACAACGCGCCTTGCTGCGGCAACGAACCCCGCAGCAGCAAGGCGCCTTGCTCCTGCACCGCGCCTTGCTGCGACACCCCTCCACACAGCACGTGAAGGCGCTCCTGTGCAAGAAGGGCGTACCCTTCTGCGAGGTCTTCCGCCGGATCTTGCACCCACCAGGCGTAGTTGGTGTACCACACCCCGTGATTGCCCAGCGGGCTCTCCGGCGCCAGCGAAGGGGGAACTTCCTGCGCCTTCAGAAAGCGATCGTGGAAGTGCCCGAGCTCGTGCAGCAACGTGTTCTCCCACTGAAGCGCGTCTTTCTGGCGCGCCTCGTTGCGCGATGGCTCAGATGCGTCAGGCGGGAGCGCCCGCGTGGCGCGATCGAGCCACGCGCGGTTGAGCAACAGGCGTCCGGAGCAGGGCTCTGCAACACCCGACGTGGCGGTCGACACCTCCCCGTTCAACCCCCGAAACGCGTCAAACGATGTGACGCAGATCTGGCGAACCGTGCACAAGTAGTCTCGCGCCCAGAGCGGCACGGCGGCGATGATCGCCTTCACCCGTGCCCGCTCATCGGCGGAACAGCCCGTGAGCCGGATGGCGTGCGCGCCAACAGCGACCTCGAACGCTGGCACAGCGCTCTCTGACGCTGAGATGCGGCAGAGCTCGTCAAAGGTTCGCGCTCCCGTTGTGTCTGACGCTGCGGGTGACACTTCTCCTTGTGACACAGGCCTGGGGCCAGGCGGAACCCAAGCGTTGGGATCAAGCTCGCGATGCACCGGATAGCTGAAATAGTGCTCGAGGATGAAGGCGTTCTTGATGCCAAACGTCGGATCTGACACGGCGCGCTGCACGAAACCGCGCTCCTGAGGAGACAGGTCTGCCAGATCGGCAGGTGGCCGCGCCTCTGACATCGACCCGGAATCGGAAGATCGAACAGGCGGGCCTTCAACCGTGCGCACACCCAGCGACTCGTCGGTCAATCGCGGCACGGCTGGAGAGTGCTGACCGTACGAGCAAGAGAGAGCGCTCAAACGCGAAGAACCAACACCCAAAGAACCCGGCCTCCTCACAGCACATCCAAGCCTTTCAACCCGCGCCGCAGAGCGCAGGCTCCCCTGTCATCATGACACCCAGGGTTGAAAGCTGTCTGAAAACCTCTCTACGTACGCGCCCCCAGCGTCCATGCGTGGATTTCATGTGCGAATGCTTCCACAATCACAACACAACCGCAACATTTCACTGCCGATTAAACAAAACAGCACCCCCTTACCTCCCCCATGTGGCGCGGGACAACGCTCTCACGAGACGGAAACGAACAACGAGAGTAGAGAGGGACAACAACATGCAGATGCCTGGCACCGGCGCACTCAATCCTCTGGGTGGCTTCCCTGGCGTGGGCGGCCTCGGCGGGGGACTCGGTCAGGGCAGCCCATTCGGAATGGACGGTGGCAGCTTCGGCGGAAACAACGCGATGCTGATGAGCGAACTCACGCAAGTGCTCTCTGCTCTTGAGCAGGTCCTACAAGGCGGACGGGGCGCCGGAAACCTCGACGGCTTCGGTGGTCCGCAGGGCTTCGGTGGTCCGCAGGGCTTTGGTGGCAGCGACGGCGGGCGCTTTGGTGGCGGAAGGTCGAGTGGCGCTCCTGAGATGGGAGCAGGCCACACCATCGTTGCGGCAGGCGATCCTCATCTCGCCCTCGATGGGCAGGCCTACAAGAACGCCCAGGGCGGCGACACGCAAGACGCAGCCAACGCCGTCTTCCTCAACGGTAAGTCGGAGGTCTACGAGCAAGCGACGGGCCCCAACGGTACCATCAACAGCGTCAGGGCAGGTAAAGATCTTGCCGGCATCGACCCGAACGCGGCGGTGTACGAAGACGTCAATGGTACGCTCACCAACGTCGGCACTGCCGGGCAACTCGGTCTCGACCACGGTCGCAACCAGGGCCAGGATGTGCAGAACGGTGGCAACGTGACGCTTGGCAACGAGACCGTCTCGCTCAACGGTGGCACCATGCAGATCAAGACCACCCAGGACAACTCTCCGCGCGGTGGTGGATTCGGAGGAGATGGCGACGGCGACGGAGGCTACGGCCGAGGCGACTGGGCCAACGCATCCGACGACTGGGCAGAGGCCTCAGAGCGCTGGGCAGCAGCCTCAGAGCGTTGGGCCGAAGCCTCGCGGGCATGGGCTGAAGCCAACCACCGCTGGCAGGTCTAGCGCCTGCACCGCGAAACCAGACGGTAACGACGCATGTGCCGTCTCTGAAAAGCCTGGTCTGCTTCATGCAACGCAGACCATGGACGCTCTGAGACTGCCCTGCGTCACGAGATCACGGTGACTGAGCAGGCACTCGCTGCGGTGAGTGCCTGCTCGCCATTCTGCTCTCTAACTACCGCGGTGGTGCCTACCACAGATATGAGACCCGCGTGGCGACGATGCTGTGCTCTGGCGGGTCGCAGGGACACCACATTCCGCGCTTTGGTGCACGATAAGAACCACCCGACAGGAAAATTCCTCTATATCGCCAAGAAAGAACGGTGCTTCTCTGTCCTCATTGCGGAACTATCATCTCGCCCTTTACCGCTGTCCCCTATGCCTGCCCGTGCGGCGTGCAGCTTCGCGAGAAGCCGATCACCCTGGCTATGACGGGCTGCCTCGGCATGTTCCTCTGGCTGGTGTTTCAGATCGTGATCTCAGCGCTCACGTGGGTGATCCTTGACCGATTCGCGCTGCACGATACGCGCTGGGTGACCGCGGCATGGGGAGTCGGCCTGTTGCTCACGCTGCGTCCCGCGCTGCTGCTGGCCAATCGCGTGCGACGGCGACTCACATCACCACCTGGCCAGCACTGACCGATCCGCTGTCAGCGACGCGCGCTGAGGTCGGTCAGCAGGCCGCTCCAGGCTTCAAAGCCGGTCTTCTTGCGATAGTCGTCGGCCAAGAAGAATCGCTGGGGCCCTTGCACGCTGATGAAGCTGCTGCCCGCGTGATCGGCATCGGTGACCCCCGTCACCACCGCCTGACGACAGGCCTGGGTCACGGCACGGGCTGCGTTGCGGGACGCCGGATCGTTCACGTGCTTCTCGACACGCGCCGCGATCTCACCCAGATCGCGCATGGAGAAAAGCGACTGCACGATGGGGTTTTTCAGACCCAGGACGCGAGCGCCCCCCAGGGCGTCGGCGACCTGCGCAGCCTCACCCGCCGCCACCGCCTGTCGCAGGGCGCCCCCGAGGTTCTCGACCGCTTCCGCCAACGGCTCGATGCGAGCGAGATCGACCACCGCCAGTGTCTGCACCGCGCCCGCGGCATCGGCCTGCGCCACGATGGAGCGCGCGAAGCCTTCCGCCGTGAGGCCCACGGAGGGCAGCCCCTTCATGATCGACGTCCAGGGAAGTCCCTCCGCTTCCATGGTCTGGGCCGAGACGACGGCGTAGCGCGCGGTATCCTTGAGCTGGCGCAGCGCCTCCAAATTGCCCGTAAGGCACGACTCGCACACCAGCACATCGAACTTTCGCCCGCTCTGAACAGCGACGTCTTCAAGCATCTGCTTCCACTGCGCCACGTCGAAGCCCGCTAGCGACTGGTAGGCGGTCCCGTGTCCGCTGACCATGCAGGCCGTCACCTGGGCGGGGAAACGCTGCAAGGCGTCGGCCATGAAGTGGGTGAGCTCGCTCGGCTCTGGCTTGAGCGCGGGCCGAATCGAGACAGGCGGGCTGTCGATGCGGTGAGAGCGGACATCAGGACCCACTTCGTACGTGCGGGTGCCGCTCCAGGCGGGCTCACTCTTCACGAGGATATCGAGTCCTGCGCGTACCAGCGAGCGTAGCCCCCATACCTGAAACCCCAGTCCCACCAGCCCGAGAACGGCGCCCGGCGGCCCAAGGGCAGTGCTGGCGGCGGCGCAGAGCCCCGACGCTCCGAGTTGCAACCCACCTGTCACAGCGCGTCGAAGGCACGAGGTCGTGCGGCGCGAGATGCTCAGGCAGACCTGGGCGTCGGGCCGCCAGCCTTTCTCGAGCTGGTCGATCTCGGCGGTCTCGAGGGGTTCGAGCTCAGGGGGGGTGGCGTCGATGTGTCCCACCATGGTGAGCTGTCGAGAGGAAGGGGTCGGCGCTGGAAGCAAGATGTTCATGCCGAAAGGATAGGCACCGCGTTCGAAAACACGCATAAACGCGAGTGAATCCATCGTCAAGTGGAGGAAAGAGCCGCGATGCCCTGTGGACGTCTGAGCTTCGCTTTGCGCCCTCCCGCTGTACGGCCTGAGCGTACCTCGTCGCGCGCAAGGCGCACCGTACCCCGCAGATCGGAACACGCCGTCCTTCGAACCGGACAACATCGTCGCCTCCAGGGTTGCTCGCTAGCGCATCGGCTTCTTCGCCACGACCTGCACCACCGCGCTGAGACCGAGATGCCCGAGCCCCTCGTGCACGTCGCGCTCGATCTC
>RGZZ01000326.1 GCA_010028905.1 Pseudomonadota bacterium
GACCCAGATCACGCTGCAGTTCACCCTCGCGCGCAACATCGATGCCGCCGCGCAAGACGTACAGGCCGCCATCACCGCGTCGGCCCGGCAGCTTCCCCCGGACATGCCCTCTCCCCCCACCTACCAGAAGGTGAATCCCGCCAACCAGCCGGTTCTCTACCTCGCGCTCAGCTCCGACACGCTGCCCCTCTCCACGGTCGATGAGTACGCCGAGACCTACGTGGCCCAGCACATCTCGATGGTGGGCGGCGTGGCCCAGGTGCAGGTCTTCGGGCAGCAGAAGTACGCGGTGCGGGCGCAGCTCGACCCGCGGGCGCTGGCCACGCGCGGCATCGGCTTCAACGACGTGGTCACGGCCATGGGAACGGGCAACGTCAAGCTCCCCACGGGAACCCTGTACGGCCCGTTCCTCGCCTACCAGGTGCAGGCCAACGATCAGCTGCCCGACGCCGCCGCCTGGCGCGATCTCGTGGTGACCTATCGCGACGGCGCCCCCGTTCGCCTGCGCGATCTGGGGAAGGTGATCGACAGCGTCGAGAACGACAAGCTCGCCGGATGGACCGGCCCCACCGTGACCACGCCGCCCCGCGGCGGACAGCCCTTCACCCCCCACGGCAGCAAGGCCGCCGTGCTGCTGGCCGTGCAGCGCCAGCCCGGGACGAACACGGTGCAGGTCATCGATGACATCAAGAAAGCCCTGCCAGAGATAGCGTCGAAGATCCCCGCCGCCGCAAAGGTCGAGGTGCTCTACGACCTGTCAGACGCAATTCGCGAATCGGTGAAGGATGTCGAGCTCACGCTGCTGGGCACCATCGCGCTCGTGATCGCCGTCATCTTTGTCTTCCTGCGCAGCTTCTCGGCCACCGTGGTGGCCAGCATGGCTCTGCCCATGTCCATCGTGGGCACCTTTGCGGCAATGTCGCTGCTCGGGTTCTCGCTCAACAACCTCACACTCATGGCCCTCACCCTGTCGGTGGGCTTCGTGGTCGATGACGCCATCGTGGTGCTCGAGAACATCGTGCGCCACATGGAGCATGGCGAGCCCCCCATGAAGGCCGCGCTCGACGGCGCGCGTGAGATCGGGTTCACCATCGTGTCGATGACCCTCTCGCTGGTGGCCGTGTTCATCCCGGTGCTTCTGATGGGGGGCATCATCGGACGGCTCTTCCAGGAGTTCTCCGTCACCATCAGTGTCGCAATCCTCGTCTCTGGATTCGTGAGCCTGTCGCTCACCCCCATGATGTGCAGCCGCTTCATGCGAGGGCCCAACCAGAACCCACGCGGATTTACCGCGCTCACCGAGCACCTGTTCGAGGCCTGGGTCTGGTTGTACGCGAAGACGCTGCGCCTCGTCATGCGGCTGCGGCTGCTCACCCTGCTGATCTCGGTGGCGCTGGTGGGGGTCACCGCGTGGCTCTTCGTCGTCTGCCCGAAAGGCTTCATGCCCAGCGAGGACACGGGACAGCTGGTGGGCTTCACCGAGGGGGCGCAGACCGTCTCGTTCGACGACATGGTGGCCCACCAGAGGCGGCTCACCGATGTCATCGGTTCCGATGAGAACGTGGCCGCGTACCTCTCGAGCGTGGGCAGCGGCGGCGCGAGCCCCACGGCCAACCAGGGCGTCGTGCAGATCTACCTGAAGCCCCGCGACAGGCGCACGCTGAGCGCAGACGACGCCATGCTCGCGCTGCGTCGGAAGTGCGATGACATTCCCGGGCTGCGCGTGTACCTGCAGAACCCGCCGGCCATCAATGTGGGTGGCATGGTCACCAAGAGCCCGTATCAGTACAGCCTGCTCTCGCCCGATCTGAAGACCCTCGAGGAGGTGACGCCAAGACTCGTCGCCGCCCTCGCCAAGGTGCCCGGCCTGACCGACGTGACCAGCGATCTGCAGGTGGGGGCGGCCCAGGTCACCATCGATGTCGACCGCGATAAAGCCGCGCTGCTGGGCATCACCGCCGATCTCGTCGACCAGACCCTGGGCGACGCCTACGCCACGAAGCAGGCCTCCACCATCTACGCGCCGAGCAATGAGTACAAGGTCATCGTCGAAGTCGAGCCCCGCTTCTACAAGGACCCGAGCGTGCTGTCGCAGCTGTACCTGCGTCCCGCTTCCCCCGCAAGCCCTGCTGGCCCCACCACGTTCTCGACGCTCCCCGGCGTGCGGGCGCCGGGCGCGCCGCTGGTTCCGCTGTCGACCATCGCACGTTTCAAGACCGACGCAACCCCGCTTCTCGTGAACCACATCGGGCAGCTCCCCTCGGCAACAGTGTCGTTCAACCTCACGCCCGGCGTGGCTCTGGGCGACGCACTGCCCCAGGTTCAGAAGGTCGCCGCCAACGTGCTCCCCGCAAACGTGACGGGCGGGTTCCAGGGCACCGCACAGGCCTTCCAGGACGCGTTCACCGGTCTGTGGGCGCTGCTCGCACTGGCCATTCTGGTGATCTACATCGTGCTGGGCATATTGTACGAGAGCTTCCTTCATCCGATCACGATCCTGGCGGGCCTGCCTTCGGCCGGCCTGGGCGCGCTGCTGACCCTGCGCCTCTTCGGCCTCGACCTCGACGTGTACGGCTTTCTCGGGCTCATCATGCTCGTGGGCATCGTCAAGAAGAACGCCATCATGATGATCGACTTCGCCCTCGAAGAAGAGCGCGAGCGAGGGCGCTCGCCCGAAGAGGCCATCACGGCGGCGTGCCTCGTGCGGTTCCGCCCGATCATGATGACCACCATGGCCGCGCTCATGGGCAGCCTTCCCATCGCCCTCGGGTGGGGTGCAGGCGCTGAGTCGCGGCGTCCGCTCGGCCTCGCCGTGGTGGGCGGCCTGCTGGTCTCGCAGCTGCTGACGCTCTACATCACGCCCGTGGTGTATCTCTACCTCGAGAAGCTCAGCGCGCTGTTTCGCCCGCCGCAGGCTGATCAGCGGCGCTGGAACTCCGGAGACCCCAGCAGCAGCCCGAGCAGCTGACGATAGTCGGGCTTCTTTGTGTTGAGCGCCTGAAGAACGCTGCCGCGGGTGGCATCGCTCATCTCGCGGTAGAGAACGGCGTGGTCGAGCAGGCGCTGAACGCGAACATCGAGCGCGACTGCGGGCGGCTTCGAAGCCTGCGGCGGAAGGCCTTTGAACAGGCGGGTGATATCGACCTTCACGCCCCTGATCTGATCTTGCGCGAGCGCCACGCACAGATTCAGGCGCGCCAGCAGGCTGCCTGCGCTCAGCCAGTTCTCGGCACGATCGATGTAGCCGGTGGGCGGCACGCAGAGATAGAGCGGCATGCCCATCTGCTGCAGCTGCTGGTTGAGCACCTGCGCATTCTGGAGATCTCCATCAACGGCGCGCAAGGCGCTGACCACGAGATGAAAGGGCGTCTTCACCTTGGCGCGCCACGCCTTGCGCGACCAGAACGCTGCGGTGTTGAACAGCGTCGCGATGGCGCGGCGCGTGTCACCATCGCTGCGGCTGAACGACCGCGCCACCTGATCGATGGCGTCGACGGGCGGGTCATCGCCGATGAGCTCGCGGCACAGCTTCTTGGCAAGAAAGCGGGCAGTGCTGGGATGGGCGGCAACGATGTCGAGCACCATCTCGCCGTCATTGACCCCGCCGCCAGCGGGAATGGTGTGCCCGAGCACGACCTTCTCCCCATTGTCGTGCCAGTCCTTACGAAACGTGAAGGCCAGGTTCTTGTCGATGGTCCACCCGGTGAAGCAGCGGGCTACCTCGACCACATCGCGCTGGGTGTAGCCGCCGTCGACCCCGAGGGTGTGCAGCTCGAGCAGCTCGCGGGCATAGTTCTCGTTGAGCCCGCCTTGCTTCTTGGCGCCGGATCTGGCAGGCGCTTCGGCACGGGAAACGGAGTTGTCGAGGTAGACCAGCATGGCGGGGCTGTGCGCCACCGCCCCCAGCAGGTCACGAAAGCGTCCCAGGGCGCGGGGGCGGATGGTGTCACGCTCGAAGGCCAGCAGCAGCCATTTGTCGCTGCTCTTGTGATAGTAGATGTTGAAGTGGTTCATGAAGAAGTCGACCATGACCTCGAGCACCTGACGTCGAGAGTGCACAGCGCGCACAAGTCGCTGCTGCTGCATCTCAGCGAGGAGCGCGTTGCTGTCGCCGAAGTAGGATGGCGGGTCGTTCGGCTTCTCCTTCTTCATCTTCGCCACGTCACCCGGATCAGGATAGCGCTGGCGCATCTGCCCAGGGGGTACCCGCAGGCTCTTGAAAGCACGAAGGCGCGCCTCGGTCTGGCGGTCATCGATGGTCTCGGGGTCGAGCTGCTGCTGCAGGTACATGAAGAGGCCCAGGCGTTCCACCTCTTCCACCTGCCCGAAGCGCGCGCCGTATCCGCCACGGTCGAGAAAGTGCACCAACCGCTGGTGGTCATCGAGCGGACCATCGACGCGAGGCGCGGTGGAGGGCGCGGCGGGTACAGCAAAGGCGGGAGCGCATCGACCGGCACACCCGCACCATGTGAGACCCGCCACAATCAAGACCAAGACGAGCATCGAACCGCATCGCTCGGGTCGCATGACATGAACCCTCCAGCACTGGCGCGAGATGGCGATACAGGTTCGCCCGCGTCGCGCGCTGCGCCTGCGAGCCTCGAGAACGTGTCGACGTGTTCACATCTGCGAAACCAGCACGCCCCTGATCTGGGTTACGGTACACGCTGACTTCACTGTTTGAGGTCTGCCATGTCCACGTCCATGCTGTTCACACACCCCGTCACGCCCACCGTGCCGCGCCTCGCGCGTCTCGCGCCCCAACGGGCTGCTCAGCCCGTCGAAGCCCCTCCCAAAGACACCCCCTAGCAGCGTCTGAAGAGCTCCCCCGTGGGGCGTTTCGTGAGCGAGAACCCCCTGCTCAGCGGCGTCGCGGGGGTGGGGGCCGCAATCGTCACCGCGGGGGCCTCATCGCAGTCGGCGGTGTTCTCTGATGTGGCGCAGTACGGCATCGTGCCCGCGGTGAGCGCCGGCGTGGCTCTGGTGGGGGCCGCGGCGGCACACGACGCAGTGGTCAACGACCTCGAGGCCCATCCCCTGCGCGCGGCCTGGAAGATCACCGCGGGCAGCACAGCCGCCCTCGGTGGCACGCAGGTGGTCGGCGCCATCTACCACATCCCGGTGCTCAACCGCGCCCTCACCGGCACCCTCGAAGCTCTCGTGAACAACGCCGAGGGCATCGCGGGCCTCAGCGTCATGGCCGGAGGCGCGGCCGCAGGGCAGTTCGCAGCCGAGCGGCTCACGCAGGCCGCACACCACGCCGAGCATCGGGGCGCCAACGCACTGCTCGGGCTGAGCAGCGCCGCAGGGTCTGCCGGCGGGCTGCTGGGTGGCCTCGAGCTGGTGGGGCGACAGTACGGGGTAGCCGGCCTCGACCACATCTTCACCCACACCCTCAAGACCCTGGCCGCCTCAAATGCCGGTGCGGTGGCCGCGGGTGGCTTCCTGCTGGCGGGCGGCGCGGTGCTCACCCAAGAAGCGGTGAACGACATCGCCGCTAGGCAGAACGCGGTGATCACCGCGGCCGAGGGCAGCGGGGCCGTTTCCACCGCCCTGGGAGGCGCCGAGCTCGTCGGGCACGGCCTGGGCATCGAGGCGCTGCATGGGCTGTTCACCCAGCACCTCGACGTGCTCAGCTCGACAGCCCTGACCGCGCTGGGCGCGGCCGTCACCCGGGAAGCCGCAGACAGCATCGCCAAGGAGGGCCCCACGCTGGGCAACCATGTCCTCTGGTTCCTGGACGCCGTTAGGTGCTGTGTATCGCAGCACCGTGGG
>RGZZ01000327.1 GCA_010028905.1 Pseudomonadota bacterium
CCTCCGCCGTAGTAGCCGACCTGCTGCGCCTGGGCAGCGGGAGCCATGTATTCCTGCGCGCTCGCCGCGGTCGGCGCGAGCAGCCCGCCGCCCAGCACGGTGGCGCTCAGCATCAGCGCCGCAGCGGCCTTCTTGAATCCACCCAGGCCGCTCGAGGCCTCGGAGGCGCCGAGGACGGCGGTGTCGGTGGTTGCCGTGGCCGCGGCGGGGGCGCTGGATGCGTTTGCCCCCTGGGTCGCGAAAGTCGACGGGCCAGCGGTCTTGAAGGGCGAGATGATGCTCATGGTGCGTGCGTTTCCTTCGCGTGTGATGGAGTCTTTCGTACTCGCATCATCGCACGCCGCGCACGGACGTTGAAGGGGATTGTTGTTAACAGCCGACCGGATTTTTGTACGGTTTTCTTTCAGAAGCCGATTTTTTTGCGTTCTTTTGTAGGAATAACGATTTTTTTGCGCAAAAATAACGACGGCTTGATGATGGTCAGCGCGGTTGGTGAGAGAACGAGAGAAGCCCGCCAGACAGGCGGGCCTCTTCAGTGGAGCGGAAGACGGGACTCGAACCCGCAACCCTCAGCTTGGGAAGCTGATGCTCTACCATTGAGCTACTTCCGCGGGGGTCTGGCCATCATAGCACAGGTCGGGGGGGCAGGCAAGGCGCGCGCCCCTCAGAAGCGAACCTTGACCTCCGAGGTGACCTGGGGCTCGGTCAGGTTCAGCCCGTTGCGCGGCGTTCCTGTCGTGGTCACGTCGAACGGAGTGTTGTAGAAGCGGATGTTCACCTTCCAGCGCGTATCGGTGCTCAGCTTGTAGTCGAATCCGAGGTAGGGGGCGCCACGATCTTGCGAGAGGCTTGTGGCCCCCGTGTCGATTCCGCTGGCCACGGTGCCGGAGGCGCGGCTGTAGAGATAGCCGCCCTGTAGGCTCAGTGTGGGATTGACGTTGTAGCTCAGGTTCAGACGGGCGTCTTGAAGGTGAAGGCGGTCGAGGGTCGCTCCGTTTGCCGCACCGCTGGCCGAGCCAGCGTACCGCCATTCATTGACGTTGATCGCGAGGTCGAGCCCGCGAACGGGGAGTCGGTACGATGCGGTCGCCGATACATGGGTGTAGGTCGTCGAGACCGCGGCGCCAGCGCTTACGGGGCCGAGCAGCGTCGCCGTCGCGTCTCCCGCGGGCGGAGCAACGGCTCCCATCGGCGCCAGGCCTGGCGGACTCGGAGCGCTCAATGAGACACCCCAGGCCTTCTCTGACGCGGGCGACTCCGGCAGCGTCGTCAGGGGAGCGACTGCGCTGGTGGTCAGCATTCGCGTCTGGAGAGGGGCTCGCTTCGACGTCAGCGCGACGGGCGAGATGGGCTGCAACAGGGGGGAGGCGGGGAGCGCTGCCGCGGGTGCGTTCAGGCCCAGTCGGGCGAACGTCGCGGCAGAGAGCGCGGAGGGCCTCGACAGCAGAAGAGGGGCCGTTTGTGGCGCCAGGTTCTCGTGGATCGATGCAACGGCCCGCGCAGGCGACTCGCGCGGGGTGAAGGCGAAGTCGAGTGCGAGGCCTTCGTGGAGCGCGATGCGCACCACGGGGGGCAGCGCGCTGACGGGCGACGAGGTGAGCACCTCGCTTGCGGGTGTGCTTGTGCGCCACGAGATCAGGAATGCTGCGTCATCGGTTTGCGGAGGCGTGATGCGTGGACGCCCGCTGGGTTCCCAGTTGTCGGTGTCTCTGAGCGCGGGTGCGGAGAGGTGGCTCCAGAAAGCGTCGACGGCTCGCGCGCGCGCCAGGGTCCAGCGGCTCGAGCGGGGGAGCCCCCAGTCTGTGCTTTCGGAGAAGACGCGCACCGGCGAAAATGGCTGCGCCTCGGGGAGCGCGTGCGACGGAGAGAGGGGGCTTCCGAGGGAGGTGAGCTCGGGGGTGAGCTCGGCTTCCTGCCGCTTCACGACATCGGACGCCTCGGGCCCGAGGGTGCGCAGGCGCTGGGTGAGCAGCACGGCACGTTCGTAGCGCGAGAGCGAGCGGACGTCACGGAAGGTGCCGTCGAGCGGGGTGAAAGCGGCAAGCTCAGGCGTCGACGCCGCCGCGTGACGTGGAAACACAGACACTGCCAGCGCGGTGAGCGCAAGCAGGAATTGTAGACGACGGGCCACTGTCGCGCGCATGCGTCACGACCTCCACACCCAGTCTCTGCTACCGTTGCCTTCGGTCTCGTCTGCCAGATGGGCAGCCGGACCGCTCTCTCTCTTGGCTACCATGAATATACCACCGTGGGCCTCATACTTCAATATCGGCTCGAAGCGACCGAGATTTAGCGGGGAGGGTCGGTTCGGCGGAAGGAAGCGCCGCTGTGGCCCGGGGAACGTCAGCAGGAACCCGTGTCGTGCGTGTCTTCGCGCGCTCCTGGCGCCTTCCCACGGTCAGAGAGGTACAGCCATGCCAACCCCGTCCATGCTCACCGCCACAAAGCGTGGTGCAATCAGCGATGAAGCCGCCCACGCCGCCGTCGGCCGCAGCGGAAATCGAGTTCGCCCGGTGAAGAGCGCGGAGTGGTCTCCCATGCCGGAAGGCACCGTTCTGCACTATCTTCCCGACCGTCTTGCTCGGGGGCGCAACCGCAAGACCGGCAGCATCGAGACCGTCGCCGTCTCGGGTCGTGAACGCCACAAGGCGCTGGCCGTGGCGGCCGTTCTCCCCAACGGCTGGGCGCGCACCTTGCTCCCGGCCTACGAGGCCACCCCCGGCGCGGTGCGGCTCCCCTTCTTCGGATACACGGCGGTCGGATACCACGCGTCGAGCGATGAGATGTGGGTGGCGGCGGTGCAGACCGAAGACAACGTGCGCTGGTCCCCCTTTCAGTACGCGACGCCGGATCTCGCACAGACCGTGGCGCGGCGCAAGGCCGAAAGCCCGGGAAACCGCCTCCTCGCCCATCACGGGCACTGCGCCATCGACTACCAGTGCTACAATGCCCAGAACATCTTCTACCGACGCTGGGAGGGCGCCATCGCGGTGGCGGCAGCCTGCAACGCACGCTGCCACGGCTGCATCTCGCTCCAGCCGGATGACATGCCCCCATCGCCGCAGGAGCGTCTCGATTTCGTTCCCACGGTGGAGGAGATCGTGGAGATCGGCGTTCCGCACCTCGACGCGGGAGAGGCCATCCTGTCGTTCGGGCAGGGCTGCGAAGGCGAACCGCTTCTCAAGGCGCCGATCATCGCGCAGTCCATCAAGGCGATGCGAGCGCAGACCCAGCGTGGCACGCTCCACATCAACACGAACGGCAGCGATCCGGCAGCCATCTCGCGCCTCATCGACGCGGGTCTCGACTCGGTGCGGGTGAGCCTCAACAGCGTGACGCCGCAGCGCTACACAGACTACTACCGTCCCGCGAACTACGCGTTCGCAGATGTTGAGGAGACTGTGCGGAGGTGCCGTGCAGCGGGCCTGCAGGTCACCCTCAACCTTCTGTACTTCCCGGGGCTCAGCGATACCGAGGCAGAGCTTTCGGCGCTCGAGGCCTTCATCACCGCCCACGCCGTCGATCAGGTGCAGATGCGCAACCTCAACATCGATCCGGATCACTATCTCGCAACCCAGCCCCCGCTCGACGGCGAGGGCGTCGGTGTTCCCGAGATGGTGGAGCGCCTGCGCCGCATCTGCAAGGTCGGCAACGCAACGCCTCCGGTGCGCGATTGACCATGCCGTCCATTCACGTCGACATGGTTGCGGTCTATGTGTTCCGCCGCACGTCGACCATCGAGCTGCTGCAGCTTCGACGGGCCGAGCCCGCTGATGCCTATGCCGGCACCTGGCAGCCCATCTATGGTGGGGTGGAGCCGGGAGAGACCGCAGTGACGGCCGCGCTGCGTGAGCTGCTCGAGGAGACCGGTCTGCGACCGCTCCGGTTCCATCAGGTGGAGTTCCTGGAGACCTGCTACTTTCGCCCATACGATCGGATCTTGATGATGCCGGTGTTCGCCGCCGAGGTGGACGCAGGCGCAGAGGTGGCGCTCGACGCAGAGCACAGTGGCCATCGCTGGGTCTCGCGCGCGGGGGTGGCCGACGCTTTCTTGTGGCGATCGCAGCGCGAAGCAGTGGCCGTGCTGCTCGAGCAGCTCGATCACCTACGCCCCGCGAACGGCTTCCTCAACGTCGCCGTCGAGCCATGACGGTGAAGCAGGACCGCGCTCGGGCTGGCGGGAAGCCGCCGCCCCACACGATTCTCGACCAGCGGAGGTCAACCGGGTGAGCACGGCTCCCACAACCATCAACATCGACATCCAAGGGGGCGTCGCCCGCGTGACGCTTGCGCGCCCCGAGGTCCACAATGCCTTCAACGACACCATGATCTGCGAGCTGAGGCACGCCTTCACCGACCTGGGGCGTCGCGACGACGTGCGTGTCGTCGTGCTGGCGGGAGAGGGGCGATCGTTCTCCGCCGGGGCCGATGTCGAATGGATGCGCAGCGCCGCGCAGCGCACCGAAGCAGAGAACCTGGAAGACGCCGGTCGCATGGCGGCCATGCTCGGCGCCATCGATGGCTGCCCGAAGCCTGTTGTGGTTCGGGTGCAAGGAGCCGCGCTTGGCGGAGGCGTTGGCCTCATGGCCTGCGCCGACATCGTGGTGGCGACGCGTGACGCGCGGGTGGGAACCACCGAGGTGCGTCTGGGAATCCTCCCCGCGGTGATCTCACCGTTCGTGCTTCGAAAGATCGGATACGGTCGCGCCCGCGCCCACTTTCTCATGGGCGACCGCTTCGATGCGGCGTGGGCGTTCGAGATCGGTCTCGTGCATCGGCTGGTCGAACAGGAGGCCGATCTCGACGGCGCAGTCAACGAGGTGGTGGCGCAGCTGCTCGCGGGAAGTCCGGCCGCGCAGGCTGAGACGAAGCGGCTCCTCGGACGCCTGCTCGAGGCTTCGACGCCTGAGGCGCAGACGCCCATCACGGTGGAGACGATTGCGAGGGTGCGCGTGAGCGACGAGGGTCGTGAAGGCCTCGGTGCCTTCCTCGAGAAGCGCAAGCCGCGCTGGCTCGTCTAGCGAGGTGAGATTCCTCGAGCGGCTCGAGCGGGCACTCGAGCGTCTGGTGGAGGGCGGCGCTCAACCTTCTGTCAGAGGGCGGGTGCACCCGGTCGAGATCGGGCGTGAGGTCGCTCGGCGGCTTCGTACGGAACGCAAGCAGCTCGATGGCCGGGTGTGCGTGCCCAACATCTTCGAGGTGCGCCTGCAACGTCACGACCTCGAGGCGCTCGGCCCCCTTGCCGTGCAGGTCGAGGCAGAGATTGCGCGCGCGCTGCAGCGGGTGGTCGAGCAACGCGAATACGCCCTTCTCGGCCCTGTCATGGTTCGCCTGCGAGGCGACGACGAGATGCGCGGGGGGGGCGTTGCGGTCTCGGCGGGCTTCGAGCGTCTTCCCGGGGGACCAGCGTCAGCGATGGAGGGCATGCCCTCCCCAGATGAGGCGGTTCGCGCCTGTCTGGAAGGGCGTGAGGGCTTCTCACGCGGCAAGCGCTACGTGCTGGCACAGGACAGCATCGTCGTCGGGCGCACGCCCGACTGCGACGTTCAGGTGCCAGACGCGCGGGTCTCGAAGCGGCATGCAAGACTCACGTGGAACGGATCCACGTACTGCCTGACCACAATCGGGAGAAACGGAACAAGGATAAACAGCAGAGACGTCAGAACCACCATCGCGCTGCGCCACGGTGACGTGATCGCGCTGGGGGACTCGCTGCTCTGCTATTCCCTTATTCTCGACCCGCGTCCCCTTATTCTCGACCCGCGTCC
>RGZZ01000328.1 GCA_010028905.1 Pseudomonadota bacterium
CGCCCGCTGGGCGCCACCGCGATCTCACGCTCGCCGAAGCCGCAGGCCGATGAGGCGCCGCAGGCACCGTTCGGCTGGCCCTGGGCCTGCGCCTCTCGGGCCGCGCGATGCTCGACGAAGGGATGCACGAACATGGGGCGGTCAGTGGTTCGGGTGTCGAGATAGATGCGCGCGAGACGACGATAGGCCGTGCGGGCGGCATCACGCGCCGACTCGCTCCAGGGCTCATCGACGTTGGGAATGAGCGAGGCGCGGTACAGACCGATGTCACGCATGCGCGACACCGCGGCCGGGATCTTCGCCACCGTATCGGGGCTGACCACCATCATCACATCGATGCGTGACAGCCACTGCGCCGCGAGCTCGAGGTTTCGCCAGATGCGCTCGAACGAGCCCTGCCCTCCCACCATGGGGCGACGGCGGTCCTGCTCCTCGGCCAGCCCATCGAGGCTCACCCCGACGTAGAAGCCGTACTCGCGGAAGAACCGCAGGGCCCGCTCGTGCATCACGGTGCCGTTCGTGGTGAGGCTGAATATGACGCGCCGACCCAAGCGCTGACCCAGCTTGCGTGCCAGGCGGGCCGAGGCCACCATGCGATCGAACGCCAGCATGGGCTCTCCGCCGAAGAAGGCGATGGTGACCGGCTCGCCATCATCTCGCGCAAAGGCCTGACGAATCGCCTTCCACGCGGTCTGCTCCGGCATGGCCTTCGAGAACTTGTCGCCGGCGTAGCAGTAGGTGCATCGCATGTTGCACTGGTGGGTGAGTACGAGGGTCACGCGCATGACGAGGCTCTCCTTGTCAGTGATCCGCTTCCGGGAAGGGCCAACAGCCGGCGGGGCAGCGCCCAGGCGGTCGGCTCCCGTGATGATGGATTCGTCGCCAGATGGTCTCGCTCTATTCCCATTCTCCGCCCGAGATCACGCCGGCGCCGGCGCCGCCTCGGACTCGACCGGCCAGTCGACGGCGTTCACGTAGTTCATGTGCTTGCGGCTCCTCACGCCCTGCAGCAGGAGCACGAGCTGCCAGTAGTTCTTCAGATCGGTGATGTGGCCCACCTTGTCGGAATCGAGAACGCGCGTGCCTTTGACCTTGCCGCCCTCTCGCATGATGTCGACCTCGAGAACGCCGTCACGGAAGCGATCAAGCCCCTCGACATCGGTGGTCTCGAGACTGTACTCACGCCCCATGATGCGGCCTGTGATGCGCTGCGCGCCTCCTTCGGCGGTCACCACGAAGCCGTCGCGATCGGCGTGGAACGCGTAGGTCTCGTGCGTGGAGAAGAACCGCGGCTTCATGATGTACGGTCCACCGTACTCCGGACAGAAGGTGTCACAGTTGCCGCACTCATTGCAGAAGTCAGCGTAGTTGGCGATCTGGGTGGCCTGGGTGATCTTGAAGGTGCCCGCCTCGTCCGGCAGCACGCCGTCTGGGGTGAGCCTCAGGTTGCGGTACGAGATGTCGAACGCGCCCACCTCGTAGAGGAAGTTGGCGTCGTTGGGGCAGACAGGGATGCACTTGTCGCACGAGATGCAGTCCCAGAGGTAGAGGTGGCTGCCGATCTTCTTCGGCACGCTGGTGTTCTTGGCGTGATGGTAGCGCGCGTCAGCGGTGACCTCATCGACGTAGGCGGCCGTGTTGAGCAGCACGGCTTCGTCGACGACCTTGCGAACCACCTCGGCGGGCGCGGCGTCAGCGAGGGCGCTGCCGCTGGCATAGGCAGCCTGAAGGGCAGCCGCGTGCTCGCCCCCGGCTCGGCGAATGGCCTCGGGACCGGCATCACGCACCCGCACGATGTACTCGTCGATGGTGGCCGCCCCGCAGGCCTTCATCTTCTCCTCGAGCTTCTGCAGGTACGTGATCTGGCGACCGTATCCGCGTGGCTTGAGCAGATCGGTGCAGACCGTGATGGGAACCAGGCCGATGGCCACGGCCTTGTGGAAGTTCTCGTGGTCGATTCCTGCCGAGAACGAGATGGGATACTTCGTGCCGAGGGCCTTGCGCCACTCGCCCACGAGGTTTGTGGCGATGACGTGCAGGGGCGGCCCTGACATGTACATCACCTCATCGGTGAAGTACTTGCCCTTGTTCACCGTCTCGAGGGTGTTCGAGAACTTCACCCCGAGTCCGAGGCCGCGTGCATCGGCAAGCGGGCGCAGGCGCTCGACGATATCGATGGCCTCTTGCAGGCTCAGGCCGGCGCTGTAGGCCTTCTGGTTCACCTCGAGATGGGTGTAGCCCATCACATCGTGCAGCAGATGCTCGAGGCGCTCCTTGCCCAGCTGGGTGGGATTGAGCTTGATGATGGCGTTGACGCCGATCTCGGTGATCAGGTAGTGCACGATCTTCTCGATCTCGTCAGGCGGGCACCCATGGAAGGTCGACAACGTGATCGAGTTCGCGATGCGCGGGTTGAAGTCGAACGACCGATACGCGGCCCACTCGTCGGGAATCTCGGAACGCAGATCATCGACGATGGCGGTTGCGTCGATCATCGAGCGGATCCAGCCCGTGACCTCCGGGGTGCTGATGCCCTTCAGGTCGTATCCCACCGACATGTCGAGAATGGTGGCGGTCTTGGCCGCCTTCTGGTCACCGAGGCCAAGGATGTCTGCGTCGGCGAGCATCTGAACGATCATCGACGAGGCCACGTACTCGCGCAGCGACTTCGAGAGCTTGAGCTCTTGCGACCACTCGACGTTGAACCCGATGTTGGCCGCCGAGATGCACGGGCGGGGGATCTTGAGCTCGTCGAGGATCTGCACCGTCTTCAGCTCGATGATGCGCGACCCACCCAGCCATGACAGCACGATGTTCTGGATGAGCTGGTCTTGCGGCCCGGCGGCCGGCCCGAGCGCGGTGGAAGCCCGCTGCCCGTGAAACCGCACCGAGGTGTCGAGGGTGGGATCGCCCACGTAGAATCGGGCGCGGGGCAGGTCGTATACCTGGTCCTTGTGCCGCAGCTCGTGAAAGATGCGCCGCAGGTGCGTGCGCATGGAAAGCGGATACAGCTCAGCCAATGACGTGTCCCCTCCACCCTTGCCTGGCCGGCGGCCGTCGCTTCGCAATGGGTCGCGAAGCGCTCGACCGCCGAACCCGCATCACTCGACTACCTGCCGTTCACCGTCACCACGACGGGCGCGGAACGCCGTCCGGCGGCGTCTCGCGCCCGAGCGACCACATTCAGCCTTGCGCCCTTCGCGGTCCACGGCAATGCGATGTCGATGGTGTACATTCCCTGGTCATCGGCCGTTGCCTCCCCACCTGCCAATCTCACGTCGTGCTCGAGAACAGGAACCCGTCGGGTCAGGTCGATCTTCACGCGCGCGCCCGCCGCCGTCTTCCCCTGAACCTTGACCGTGCTCGACACCAGTGCGTCAGCGACGGGTGACGTCACGGTGAGAGGGAGGGCGTCCGGCGACGAGGGGGGCGCAGGCGAAGCAGCAGGCGCGGGCGTCGGCGACGCGGTGGGTGGCGCCGTCATGGGGGTCGTGGCGGTGCTTGAAGCGGTGGAGAACGACCAGCCATCGGTGAAGGGTGCAGCCGCGGCCGATCCCGGAGGAGTCACCTGACCGCTGACCTCGACCTTTACAATACCCTCGATCGGCTGTGCGGGCACGTAGGTGAAGAACTCGCGCGTGATGTAGGCCTGCTTGCTCACATCAGACCCGTTCACGAGCACGCGCACCGACGAGACGTCAAGCGTGCCCCCGAGCATCTCGAAGAAGGCGGTGATGCGCGGGGTCTTCTCGAGAACCCTCGCCCCCACCCCCGGTGACGGGCGATCGAGGTGCGGAACGAGCGGCTGCACCGTGAGCGCAACGGGAGCAGTTGCCAGCGGCGCCCGCTGCGTGCCCTTCTGCAAGACACCGAAGACGGGGGCGTCTCTGAGGGTCACCCCTCCGCCCAGCTTGTAATCGATGGCGTAGGTCCCTTCCGGCCCCTCTTTCAGGGCCACCTTGTCGGCCAGTCCAGGAACCGAGAACGAGGCCTGAGCGTTGGGCGTGCCCACAAGCGTTACATGCAAGGTGTCTCCCGGATGGAGCAGACCGCTCGCGGAGTGACGGAACTCGGTGATGCGCACCTCCTCTGGGGTAGGGGAAGGGATGGGGGTCGGTGAGGCCGCCGGGACATGGACGGTGGGAAGCGTGATGACCGCCTCCTTGCCAGAGCGGATAGAGACCACCCGCGTGGCCGCGTCGTACGAGATCTGGGCACCCAGCGCCTCCCCCACGAAGCGCAAGGGCACCATGATCGCCCCACCACTCATGAAGGGGGCCACCTGCAGCTTGAACGGCTTGAGATTGACCGTGGCCGTGTCGCTGCCCAGGGTCAGGAGAATGAGCGTCTTCCCCCGCAGGGCCTTCACGGTGTGGGTGACGTTGTCATAGTTCACCACCGCGCCCAGGCGGGCAAACACGCCTTTCATCGGCACACAGACCACGCCCTCGCGATCAACGGGTGGAACCTCGAAGGTCGCGGGCTGCCCGTCGACCACGATGCGCATCTCGTCCGCGGCGCGAACCATGCCCGCCCCCATCGAGAGCAGCACCATCATCAGAGCCAGAGCTGCAGAACGCCAGAGTCGAAGGTTGATCATGCTGTCGCGCTCACCGAGGAGCGCACCTCCTTGGTCATCACGCCTGCTGCAAGCAACGCGACGGGGTTGCGCCGCAGAAGTCGTCCCGATACCCGTGACGAATCTCGACGATGGGATACGACCCCCAAGCGCCGTCTCAGGTTGCGCTGCGTTGCGCTACCGAACAGCGAACTCCGTCGTGCGCGCGAAGGTTCCGTCATAGTAGACCTCGACCTTGTAGGCGCCGACGGGCCAGCTGCGAGAGTTGGTGAGACGGAACGACAGCCAGCCAGAGCCATCGCGCGGCACCTCGATGGGAATCTCCTTCACCTGCTTGCCGTCGTAGAACCATCGCGTGGAGACACGTCGCCCCTGTTTCACATCACGCACGTGCACTGCAACGATGACTGCCTTCACGCTCGTGGCAAACGTCGTGGTCGGGTTCAGCGGACGGTGACGGGAATCAACGCTCGGGCAGGTCACCGCCTCCTCCACGTGTGACTGCGCGTCCGATTGGGGCGCGGTGCTCGACGACGCGGCAGGGCCGCCTACGACCTCGAACTGCACGGTCTGCTGCAGCACGCCATCCGCGATGATCGCAAGCGAGTAGCGACCGGCCTCCCAGAACCCCTCACCGCGAGGGCTGAGAGAGAAGTAGACGTAGTAATCCCCTCTCCGATCAGAGACGATCTCGCGCTTGCTCGACTTGCCGGAAGGGCTCTGCCACACGCCCACGAGCTTTGAGCCCTTCTTCAGCCCCGTTGCGCGCAGAGAGCAGAAGAACGGCCAGCTCGGCTCGAAGCGGGTGGTGGGCTTCACCGGCCTGGCCTCGTTGTCGACCTCGCGGCACATGACGGGATCGACCACCTTGACGGTGGTGGTGGCGCCTGGCACGGTCGGGAGCCCGGCAGGAGCGGAGACGGTATCTGTTGCCGCCGGGGAAGAGGAACCCAGCGCGGGAGATGGAGATGCCTCGGGCGTGGTGGCCTGCGGAGCGCTGGCTGCCGAGGCCGGAGCCGAGGGCGCAGACGGGGGAGCAGGCTTGCTCTCACGCCCCTTCGACAAGAACATCCCGATGAGAACCACGGCGATGAGCGCCACGGCCATGGCACCCAGTGGCAACCCGCCGCCCGCTCCTGCCGGAGGAGCGGGGACACTTCCACCTCCGCCAAAGCCTGGT
>RGZZ01000329.1 GCA_010028905.1 Pseudomonadota bacterium
TGACAAGCAGCACGAGAGACGCGTGCGTGACGAAGTGCGATGCGGGGCCCCAGCGCGCCGAGCCCCACCGTGTGGCGCGAGGCGTCAGCGACCGACCGTCAGGCTTGCAGGGTCTGGGGGGATTCACGCAGGAACTCCGGTCCTTGGAAGTGATGACGCGCCCAGACCACGTGGTAGACGCCGAGCACAAACAGGGTTCCGAGCAGGGTGTATCCCGTCAGTGGATTGGCGGGAATGGGGATGACGAGCACCACAGTGATGAAGGCGGTCCACGCGATGGCCACGGCATGCACCGGACGGCTGAAGCGCCCGAGATTCCAGGGCCCCCGGAGGGTCTCGCCACCAGAGAGCTCGTGCTTCCAGTCGAGCACCACGGGCAGGATGTACGACAGGTAGATGGCCACCACGCTGATGCTGATGATGGCGGCCAGGGCTTTGCTGTAGACCGCGGCGCCGAAGGCCGTGCCCACGGTGAGCCAGATGGCGGCGGCGGGCGTGCCGAAGCGCGGACTCACACGCCGCCACAGCGATGACAGCGGCATGCCATCGTCTCGCGAGAACGCGTAGATGGCGCGCGACACCGACGTGATGGCTGACAGGCCGCAGAACCAGGCGGTTCCCACCACGAGGGCCGACAGGGTCCAGCCGACCCGCGGGCCGAGGCTGCGGGTGAGGATGGCGATGATGGCGGGCACGTCGGTTCCGCTGGCGTCCTTGGTCGCGAGCACCCCGTCGATGGCGGGGATGGAGAGCGTGAGCATGATGATGAAGATGTATCCGAACACGGCCGACACCACCACGGCCATCACGATGCCCCAGGGCACGCGAACGCGCGGCTCCACCGTCTCCTCGCTCACCTGGGCCGACGCGTCGTAGCCCGTCATGGTCCACTGCGCCTGCAGCAGTCCCACGATGAATGCGAAGAGATACGGCTTGGGCGCGTCATCGCCGAAGCTCTGCTGAAGGGTGAGGAACTCGGGCGACTGGTGCGGGGCGTACAGCCAGAGGGCACCGATGAGGGCGGTCACGCCCACCATGTGCACGGTGACGCTGAAGTCGTTCAGCCACGCCACGAGGCGGATTCCGAAATGGTTGATCAGGCCGTGCGAGATCAATATCAGCGCGTACGTGGCGAGCAGGTTGAGAGAGGTTCCCTCCACGCCGATCAGGGGGAGGGCGAACTGCGCGCAGCCGTAGTCGACCGCCGCCACAAGGGTCACCAGCCCCACGATGTTGAGCCAGGCGGTGAGCCAGCCCCAGTGCGCGCCCCCCAGCTTGCAGGCCCAGTGGTACATGGCGCCGGAGGTGGGGAAGGCCGACGCCAGCTCGGCCATGCTGAGGGCCACGAAAAGGCTGAACGTGGTGACCACAGGCCACCCGACCAGCATCTCGAACGGCCCTCCCATCTTCAGGCCGAAATCGTAGAGCTGGGTGATGCCCGTGATGATGGAGATGAGCGAGAACGAGAGGGCGAAGTTCGAGAAGCCGCCCATGTCGCGGAAGAGCTCCTGGGCATAGCCCATGCGTGAGAGCTCAGCCGCGTCACGGCGTGCCTCCTCGGTCTCGCGCGTCAGCTCTTCGCTCACAGGGCGGCGAGGTAGAGGGCGCGGAAGTCGTCTGCGGTGGTGACGCGCGGATTGCTGGCATGACACCCGTCTTGCACGGCGAGGGGCACCATGGCGTCGATGTGGGTTTCGGTGACGCCGCTCTCGCGCAGCGTGCGCGGAATGCCCACATCGTCGAGGAGGGTCTGCACGGCGGCGAAGGCCCCATCAGCGGTTGCCTCGGCGTCGAGGGCGCGACCGATGTCTGCGAGGCGCTGCGGCACGGCCTGCGCATTGAAGCGCAGCACGTGGGGGAGCATGATGGCGTTGGCCAGCCCGTGATGCAGCCCCGCCTCTGAAGAGAGCGGGTGGGCCAGGGAATGGGTCGTGCCCAGCCCCTTCTGGAAGGCGACAGCGCCCATCATGCTGGCCATCATCATGTTCGAACGAGCTTCGAGGTCGCTGCCGTCTGCAACAGCGCGGCGCAGATAGCGCCCCACCAGGGTGATGCCGTGCAGCGCGATGGCATCTGCCATGGGGTGATATCCCCTGGCCAGGTACGCCTCCACGTTGTGGGTGAGGGCGTCGATGCCGGTCCACGCGGTCAGATGCCCCGGGAGCTTGACGGTGAGCTCGGGGTCGGCGATGGCGATGGTGGGCATGAGGAACGGGCTGAAGATGACGGTCTTGCGACTCGTGGCCTCGAGGTCGATGACCGTGCTTCGAGAGACCTCGCTGCCGGTGCCGGAGGTGGTGGCGATGGCGATCATGGGCGGCAGGTCGGCGCTGATGAGGCGGTCTCCACCGAGAAGATCGTCATACTCGTGCAGCGGGCGCGTGTGGGTGATCGCCAGCCGGATGGCCTTGGCTGCGTCGATGGCGCTGCCCCCGCCCAGGGCGATGACGCCATCGCAACCGCTCGCCTTGAACAGCGCCACGCCAGGGTGAACGCTCTTCTCGGTCGGGTTGCCCTCCACGCCGTCGAACACGTCATGGGGCAGGCCGTCGGCGCGCAGGGGCTCTGTGACCCGCGCGAGCAGCCCGGCGGCCACCATGCCGGCATCGGTGACGATGAGCGGGCGGGTCATCTTCAGGGCGCGGGCGTGCTCGGCCAGCTTCTCGATGGTCGCTGCTCCGAAGAAGACGCGGGTGGGAAAGCTGAACGCGGCGGTGGGAACCGAGGTCATGACCGTGGACATGGGAAGGGCCTCCTAGAAGAGATGCGTGGGTGCGTGAGGGGTGGGGGTCAGATGATCTCGAGGTAGCGGCTGCGCTCCCAGTCGGTGACGGCCTTCTGGAACTGCCGCGTCTCCCACCTGCGCGTGCGGGCGAAGTGGTCGACGAAGGCCTCACCCAGCAGCGCCTGCGCCGCCTCGCTGCGCTCGAGGCGGTCGGTGGCCTCGTCGAGCGTGCGGGGAAGGGGGCGGGCGTGATCCTCATATCCCTTCACCGTGGGCTCGCCCGGGTCGATCTCGTTCTCGATGCCGTACAGCCCTGAGGCGAGGCTGGCGGCCATGGCCAGGTACGGGTTGGCATCTGCGCCGGGCAGACGGTACTCGACGCGGGTCGACGACGGGCTGCCAGGGATGGCGCGCACGGTGGTGGTGCGGTTCTCGATGCCCCAGTTGGCGCTTGTGGGGGCCCACATGCCGGGCACCAGGCGCTTGTACGCGTTGATGGTGGGGGCCGACAGCGCGGTGAGCTCGGGCATGAGCGCGAGCTGCCCCCCGATGTAGTGGCGCATGGTCTTCGAGAAGCCTCGCGGGGCGTCGGCATCGTGGAAGGCCGGCGAGCCGTCGAGTCGTCGCAGGCTCTGGTGAAGATGGCCCCCGCAGCCCGGGAGCGATTCGTTCCACTTGGCCATGAAGGTCACGAGGCAGTCGCGGCGTGCCGCCACCACCTTCAGCATGGTCTTGAACAGCGCGGCCTTGTCGGCGGCGCTGAGGGCGTTGTCGTAGCGGATGGCGGCTTCGTACACGCCGGGGCCGGTCTCGGTGTGAAAGCCCTCGAGCGGAACGTCGAAGGCGCTCATGCTGTCGATGATGTCGTGCACGAACTCGGCGTTGGCGCCGCTCCGGGTGACGCTGTACCCGAACATGCCCGGGGTGAGCGGGGTCATGTCGAGGAAGTTCTTGTCGCGCATCGACTGCGCGGTCTCGCGGAAGAAGAAGAACTCGTATTCCGCCGCCATGGTGGCCTCGAACCCGAGCTTGCGCGCGTGCGCCACGACGCGCTGCAGCACCTGTCGCGGTGAGATCTTGAGCGGTCCGCCGTCGCGATCGACGAAGTCGGCGATGAAGAAGGCGGTGTCCGGCTCCCAGGGCAGCACCCGGTAGGTCGACAGATCGATGCGGGCGTGGGTGTCGGGGTAGCCCGTGTGCCATCCGGTGAAACGCGCGTTGTCGTAGAGCACGTCGGCGCAGTCCCATCCGAAGATGACGTCGCAGAAGCCGAAGCCGTCGCGGGCGGCAGATTCGAACTTGTCGAGGGAGATGTACTTGCCCCGCAGGACGCCGTCGATGTCGAACCCGCCGAGCTTCACCTTGCGGATGTTGTGGTCGCGCATCACCGATGAGACGTGCTCGAAAGATAGCGCCTGCAGCGTGGTTGCCTCAGCCATGGGTCTTGGGCTCGCTTTCCTCGTGATGCCGCCGCAGCGGACCGGGCTCGGGGAGGGGGCGCGGCGCAGCGATCAGCGCTTGAGCGAGACCCACACCGACTTCACCTGGGTGTAGCTCTCGAGGGCGTGCTGGCCCATCTCGCGACCGAAGCCGCTCTGCTTGTAGCCGCCGAACGGCGAGGCGCTGTCGAAGCCGTTCCACATGTTGATCCAGACCGAGCCGGCCTTGATCCGACGGGCGAGATCGTGCGCGCGGGCGATGTCCTTCGTCCACACCGCCGAGACGAGGCCGTACACGGTGCCGTTGGCGATGGCAACGGCCTCGTCTTCGCTGCTGAACCGCAGGCACGACAGAACAGGACCGAACACCTCTTCACGCGCGATGGCCATGTCGGGGCGCACGTCGCTGAACACCGTGGGCCTGTAGAAGAAGCCAGAGGCATTGGCGCCCTCGACGTCACGCGCACCGCCGCACCGCAGGGTGGCCCCTTCGGCCTTCGCCTGGGCCACATAGCCGGCGATGCGGTCGAGCTGCGCCTGTGAGATCTGGCTGCCCATGCCGGTTGCCGGATCGAGGGGGTCACCGCAGCGCAGCGTCTCTGCCTTCGCCACCAGGCGAGCGACGAAGTCGTCGTGGATGTCGGTGTGGAGGATGATGCGCGAGCCGGCGCTGCAGATCTCGCCCTTGTTGGCGAAGATGCCCTTGAACGCGGCCTCAACGGCGGCGTCGAGGTCTGCGTCGGGGAAGACGATCTGGGGCGATTTGCCCCCCAGCTCGAGCGAGAGGCGCTTGAGGTTGCTCTCGGCTGACGCCTTCAGAAGGGCGCGCGCCACCTCGGTGCTGCCCGTGAAGGCGAGCTTGTCGACGTCGTTGTGGCGGGCCAGGGCCATGCCAGCGCCTGCGCCGTCGCCGGTGATCACGTTCAGCACGCCGTCGGGAAGCCCCGCCTCGCGGCCGATCTCTGCCAGGCGAAGCGCGGTGAGGGGGGTGAGCACCGAGGGCTTGAGCACGACGGTGTTCCCCGCGGCGAGGGCGGGGGCTACCTTCCAGCAGGCCAGCAGCAGCGGGTAGTTCCAGGCCACGATGGCCCCCACCACACCCATGGGCTCGTACAGCGTGTAGTTGAGGGCGCCGCCCTCCACGGGGATGGTCTCGCCCTGAATCTTGCGCGCCCACCCGGCGTAGTAGCGGAAGACGTCGTATGAAGGGGGCAGGTCGCCGCGATGGGCTTCGGCCACCGTCTTGCCATTCTGCAGCGATTCGAGCAGGGCGAGCTCGTCCTTGCTCTGCTCGATGAGATCGCCCATGCGCCAGAGGATCTTCTCGCGCTCGACGGCATCCATCGTGGGCCAGGGCCCGCTCTCGAAGGCGCGGCGGGCGGCGGCCACGGCGCGATCGACGTCTTCGGGGGTGGCCGACGCCACGGTGGTCAGGCGCGCGCCCGTTGCGGGGTTGAACACGTCGTGTGGCGTTCCGCCGCCTTCGGCCGCGCGGCCGTCGATGAAGAGCTTCCCGGGCTCGAGGCGGGGTAGGGCGAGGGTCGAGGTCATGACGAGAGGCCTCCCG